>JACNKI010000164.1 GCA_014382125.1 Bacteroidota bacterium
CGCCCCAGCAACTTCCACCATGGTTGACATTGGGAAGAGAGATAGGAATTTCCTGGAAACTTTGACTGATGACAGTGTAGCTTGCTAGAAAAAGGAAGACAAGCAGGAGATATCTGATTTTCATATCATGAAAGTATATATGTGCATAATTGCATTGACAAAGATATCATTTTTTTGGGAAAGGATACTGGATGCTGGATCCTGGATAACTGGATAGTTTCTCGCCTCATGGCTCACGATTGGCTATGCCGAACTCCGCTTCGCTCCGGTTCATGTCTTTCGTCTTTGGCGAGTTTCCGGATCATCCCTTTGAAAACCGAGCGATGGATCAACACCCAGAGATACCAGTACATACGACCTGAAAGACCTTTGGGTCTGAAGGTAGCTGTTTGGATCAGTGTGTTGTTCTTAATTTTGAACTCTAACCACGCTTCGCCCGGAAGCTTCATCTCGGCAAAGAGCAATAGTCGGTGGTTTTGTTTGTCAGCAACCAGCACCCGCCAGCAGTCGAGGGTATCTCCCGGGTTGATCCTGTTGGGTGACCGGCGTCCACGGACCAATCCAACACCACCGATAAGTCTGTCGGTCATGCCTCTGAGCTGCCAAAGCCAATTAGCATAGTACCACCCTTTTTCGCCACCGATCGACCAGATCCTGTTGGTGACAAGATCGATGTCTTGTACTTCTGTAAAACGCTTATCAATGAAACAACCGTGCTTCGGGATCTTAACGTATTTGGAGAGTTTCGGGCTTAGCCTGTTCCTAGTAAGTGCGTCGGTCCAACTAGAGATGATAGAATTTTGACGGATATTGACAAATGCTGCTTCTACTGCTTCATAATAGGTCAACGGGCATACACCCAGGAGCCTATGAAGCCTGTCGTCGCGAGCTACAACCTCTACCCGCATGCTATTCACCAGATGCTGTGCCAGAGGGAATGAAGCAGGGGTGAACAAAAACAGCCAGACAGAGTAGAGGCGCGGAAACAAAACAGGAATGGCATATATCCGGCGTTTTAATCCGCGAACCCGGGCTAACTCCATTAGCATCTCTTTGTATGTCATGACATCAGGACCACCAATGTCGTAGTTCCGGTTGAAGCACTCTTTTTTGAACAGGACTTTATCAAGACAATAGATCACATCATGGATGGCGACAGGTTGTGAGAGGGTTAACAACCAGAGTGGTGCAATCATGACCGGCAGTTTCTCAACCAGGTTCCGAATGATCTCAAAGGAAGAACTTCCTGATCCGATGATAATTCCTGCTCTGAGCGTGGTGAATTTATAGTTTCCCTCTTTCAGGATATCCTCTACGTTTTTCCGGGATGCGAGGTGCAATGAAAGGTTTGGATCGTTAGCAATCCCACTCAGGTAAACCACATGTTGGACATGCGTAGTGTTCATGTAATCTTTGAAATTGTGTGCTGAAAGTGATTCCGCGAGATCGAACCCTTTGGTTGTAGATGTCATGGAGTGGATCAGGTAATAGCCCCCGTCAATATCTTTCGGAATCTTTTTCAACGTCTGCTTCAGGAGGAAATCAACTTCAACCACTGTGATCCGGCCAGCCCAATCAGGATCTACCCTCATCCTCTCTTTGTCCCTGACACAACAGACCACCTCATGTCCCATTTCCATCAGGACTGGCAACAATCTTCTTCCGATATAGCCGGTAGCGCCGGTAAGGAGTATCTTCAAACGTAAAGGATTAGTTTCTACATCAAAGGTATAAAAAAAAAGTGTAAATATCTATATTTTTTGCATGTTAATAAATTCACAAATTTAAGGTTCAAGACTCAAGACTCAAGATTCAAGACTCAAGGTTCAAGTAAACAGGTTGGACAGGTTGGACAGGTGAGGCAGGTTTGATCAAAGGTTATATACTTTAATTGTAGTTGCCATTACATTTGGCTTTTTTACCTGTTGTACACAAACCAAAAAAGAGGAGGCTGAGATTGAGAAGCCTTCAGTAGCCGAACTACATGCTTACAAAGCCTACCATCACTCCAGATACATGGCGACAACCGCTGAGCAGGCCAGGGGAGAAGATGCATGTTGAAGTAACCAATGAGGGAAAGCTGATCAATAACAATATGCTGGTTGATGGAGAAACTGTGAGAATAGATCTTTACGTTTGATAAAATTATGTAAACCATATTTCTAGATTTATTATTTTTGTATATTAACATTATTCAAATAAAAACGATATGAAAAAGAAACTGATGAACTGGTATATCCCGGTCCTGCTTATCAACATGGTATTCCTCCTTTATGGCTGTAGTAAAAGTGAAACAGAAGAGACTTACAAGGGTGTCGACTTGAACTCGATCCATTATGTAAACTGGATGTCCATGTATGCAGATCCAGACTTTGTCTCAATGGGATCCCTGACTATCCCCGGGACCCATGACGCAGCTGCCGATTATGATCATGTACCCTGGATTGACCGTAGGTTGTATTGTACACAGAAATACAATATCAAAGACCAGATGCACCTTGGTGTCCGGTATTTTGATTTGCGGCTGGGATATGATATCAGTCATAACCCCAACGGATTAGGATTATATCATAAAAACATTTACCTCCACCAGAACTTTAAGGACATCCTGGAAGATGCCCTGGAATTTCTGAATACCTATCACACCGAGACGCTCATCTTTATGGTGAGACAGAATCACTCCAGTATCAGCGCTGATGAATTCTGGGCCTGGGTCGAGGTAGATCTTAACGCCGCGAATTTTCCGGCAGACCGGATCCTGGATTTCAATCCCCATACCCAGTACGTTCAATTGCCAACCCTGGGCCAATGCAGAAAGAAACTTTGGCTTATCTCACTTGAAGAAGCTGAACAGTTTCATGGACTCTATCTGAACTGGCCGGATAACACTAAATATTATTCCTCCGATTACGGGTATATAAGCTACTGGGTACAGGACCATTACAAGCTGGATTGGGTCCATAAGTCAGAGAAATTCAATCAGGTAAAATCTTTGATCAACGAGTGCAGAGACCAATCACAGATCGATTGGGACTTTAACCTGTACTTTAACTTTATGAGCGGATGGGAGATCTGGCACGGGCCAAAGGGTGTTGCTGAGTATATGAATCCCCATGTTTATTACTGGCTCGAAGGATATCACAAAAGCAATCCCTGTGGCATCGTACTGATGGATTTTGCCGGTGCCGAACTGGGAGGAGTACCACTGCTGAAATCCCTGATCTCGCAGAATTTCAAAATCTCAGAAAAAAAATAAGTCGGTTTTCCAGCCAATCCACGTAATCCCATAAGCATCTCGCATCGAAAAATTAAAGAGAGGCCGATAGATAAAGTGAAGCTATTTGCAATCATCATTATAAATGTAATTCGGGATTTGTGAAATCAAATTAAAACTGATCAACATGAAGACCACATTCGGTCCGCAAAGAATGTTATTCCCATTGCCCACAGTACTTGTTGTGACCGGGAATATGACAAAAGCAAACATCATCACTATTGCCTGGATTACCATGCATACCGGAAAATCGCCAACGCTTGGGATCGCGGTTGGCACAAGGGGATATTCTGGAGAGCAGATCAGGGCAAATATGAATTTCACTGTAAATATCGCTACAGTCGATATCATGAAAGAGGCGGATTTCTGCGGGATCACTTCAGGAAGGGAAGTGGATAAATTCAAGGCAACCGGGTTCACCAAATTGCCATCTACATACATAGAATCACCCATCATCAAAGAGTGCCCGGTCAACCTCGAATGTCGGTTGGTTGAATCAAACATGGTTGGGCCTACTAACCACTTCGTCGGAGAGATCCTGGAGACCCACATCGATACAGATCATCTCGGCGACCAACATGACCCAGGTACTCTTGATATCCGTGCTGTCAACCCATTGATCTACTACTCAGGGGTCAGGGAATACTGGAGCCTGGGAGAGAAGGTGGGAGATGCCTACGAGATAGGGAAGGGATTGACAATTTCTGGTCATCATTCGAGATGAACGTTATAACATCCGCCTTGTTAAAAACTTTTTTACCAAAACTATATTACCTTTGCACTAATAACCGGATTAAGCATTGAACTTTAATCCGTGAAAAAAATGAGAACACTGAAGAAATTTATCGGGATCGTATTGTTTTTTCTTCCTGTTTTGGTGAAAGCAGAAACAAAGGAGATTCCATTTACCCTTTCCGACCGCGATCGGATCATCAGGACAGAGCAGAAGGTCGAAGCCCTGGATGCAAAAATTGATGCTGTTTTTGGAGGCTTGGATGCAACGATTGACTCAAAAGTTAATGGGTTAAGATCAGATATGAATACCCGCTTTGAAGCGATGGATAAACGTTTCGATCAACTTTTCAATTTCCTCTGGGCTATCATTGGGATCTTTACCACGATGATGATCAGTGTTTTTGGCTTTGCCTTCTGGGATCGAAAACTCTCCCTGGCGCCACTGAAGAAACAGGATCAGAGAATTTTAACCGTTCTGGTGGATTATTCAAAAACCCAGCCAAAACTTTTCGAGATCCTGAAGAACGCCGGACTTTTGTAGGGCCGAGTAATACTTCATCAAAACTAAACAATCATCCAGCCATCCAGCATCCAGCATCCAGTATCCAGTCATCCAGCATCCAGAATCCAGCATCCAGTTTGTTTGAAATCTCAACCCCTTTTTCTACTTTTGCCGGGTACTAAAAACTACTTGATCCATGACCAAATTCATTGGCATCCGTCACGAAGATAAATACGCGATGGAACGGCGGGCTCCGTTGACGCCAGAACATGTGAAAAAACTTACTGATCAGGAGAAACTGGATATCGTGGTTCAGACTTCTGACAAACGGATTTTTACGGATAAAGAGTACCGGGAAGCCGGAGCAAAAATTTCCAGTGATCTGAAGAATTGCGATGTGATCTTTGGAGTGAAAGAGATCCCGGACGATTTCTTTGAGCCTAAAAAAACCTATGTCTTTTTCTCACATGTCATCAAAGGCCAATCGTATAACATGCCGATGCTCAAACGCATGATGGAATTGAAGTGCAACCTGATCGAGTATGAAAAGGTGGTGGATGAGCAAGATAATCGACTCATTTTTTTTGGACGTTATGCAGGCCTTGCAGGCCTGATAAATTCCTTATGGTCATTGGGTTTACGTCTGAAGGATTATGGCTTTGATACCGAATTCACGAACCTGAAACAAGCGAAAGATTATGACTCCCTGAAGGAGGCCAAAGAGGCGATTTCTGATGTCGGACGAGCGATCGCAGAAAAAGGAATCCCGTCAGAACTTCGTCCTTTCGTCGTTGCATTTACGGGATACGGGAATGTTTCGCAAGGAGCACAGGAGATCCTGAGCTGGCTTCCGGTGAAAGAGATCACACCGGAGAAACTTCTGACTCTCCATGACCGAAAGAAACTGCCCGATAATCTGATCTATAAAGTGGTCTTCAAAGAGGAGGACATGGTAGAGCGTGTCGACGGCCAACCATTTGAACTTCAGGATTATTATACTCACCCGGAGAACTACCGGAGTAAATTCGAACAATACCTTCCCTCCGTTTCGATGCTGATCAATTGTGTATACTGGGATCCGAAGTACCCACGTCTGGTAACCAAAAAAGCAGTGAAAAAATTATTTGCAAGCGGGCGTCCGAAACTGACAGTCATTGGAGATATCAGTATCGACGTGGAAGGCTCAGTCGAATGTGCTCTCAAACCGGCTACCATCGAACGGCCGATTTATATATACGATCCTGAGACAGAAACTATCAGCGACGGCCACGACAAAGAGGGATTGTTGTTAATGGCTGTCGACATCCTGCCGGCTGAGCTCCCCCGGGATGCGTCGGAGAGTTTTGGCGATGTGCTGATCAACTTTGTCAAATCAATCGCTGAAACCGATTTCAGTAGAAGTTATGATAACCTGAATCTGCCACGGGCGATCAAAAAAGGACTGATCCTGCTGAACGGAGAACTGACTCCGGACTATAAATATCTGGAAAAATACACGAACTAAAGGAAATATCAAATATCAAACATCCAACATCAAATAGCAATAATACCTTTTACTAAAAGATTCACGCCTCACGTCCCATACTCAAACAACTAACCGACATGAAAAAAGTTTTGATCTTAGGCTCCGGCCTTGTTGCCCAACCCATTATCCGGTATCTCCTCGACAGGAATTATCACCTGACTGTTGCTTCTAACACACCCGACCGTGCTCAAGAGATGATTAACAGACATCCCAACGGCGAGTCGATCGATTGGGATGCCTCGGATGAGAAAATGCTGGCTGAAATGATTGCCGGTCATGATATTACTGTGAGCCTGCTGCCTTTTGGATTTCATATTGGGGTAGCTACCCTTTGCCTGAAATACAGGAAGAGCATGGTGACTACCTCCTATGTTAAACCGGAGATGAATGCGCTGGATGAAGCAGCCAGGGAGGCTGGTGTGATTTTATTAAACGAACTTGGGTTGGATCCCGGTATCGACCATATGTCAGCCATGCGGATCATTGATTACATTCATGAAAAGGAGGGTGCTGTGTTGGAGTTCTACTCCTTTTGCGGAGCCCTGCCGGCACCGGAAGCGTCAGACAATCCCTTTGGGTATAAGTTTACATGGAGCCCGAAAGGGGTGTTGATGGCCGGCAACAGCGATGGAGTATACCTTCGGCATGGCAAAGCAGTAAATGTTCCCACAATTGATCTGTTCAAAAATCCATTTATCGTTGAATGTCCTCGCGCCGGAATCCTGGAGGTATACCCCAACAGGGACTCTCTGGTATACATCGATCTATATGGGATTCCGGAGGTGCAAACGATGTACCGGGGTACATTCCGTAACCAGGGATGGTGTGAGATCCTGGATGAGATGAAGCAACTGAATCTTTTCTCATACGATCCAATTGACATGACCGGAATGACCTATGCGGATTTTATCAATCACCAACTCACCAGTTCACCAGTTCACCAGCTCACCAGCTCACCAGTTCACCATGCACTCAAGTGGCTCGGGCTTTTTGACGACATCCCAATCAACCGGGGGATGGCATCGCCCTTCGATGTGGTATCTGACCTGATGATCCGGAAGATGAGCCTGAAAGATGATGAACGGGATATGATCGTACTGCAACATACCTTTCTGGCCGGTTATTCTGATGACCGGAAGGAGGTGATCCGGTCAAGGATGATTGATTTCGGAATCCCTGGTGAAGACACATCTGTAGCACGAACTGTGGCCTTACCGGCGGCGATTGGGGTGGAGATGATTCTGGATGGAAAAATAACCGCCACTGGTGTTCATATTCCTGTCATCCCGGAGATCTATACACCGATCCTCGTTCGCTTGAAAGAGATGGGAATTACTATAGAAGAGGAGTTTAACTTGCCTCTTTCTGAAAATATTCACTAATGAATTAATGATATGAATTTGTCAACAATTATCATTCTGGTTGTAGTTGGAATTCTTGTCTATGCGCTGTTTAGTATGCGGAAAAAATCTTCAGATGAAGAAGATCAGCAAAGCGGTTCAAACCAACAGGGTTCCGATAAGGATCCCCGATTTACGCGGAAGCGGAGAGGGTATGGGAAATGGATCGGAGGAGGTCTGGGTTGGGCGTTTGGAGGGCCGATAGGTGCTATTCTTGGGTTTGCACTCGGATCGATGTTTGAAGGCATGGGCTCAGGCCAATTTGCTTACAGGGGTACGCCGCGTGGTGATTTCGCAATGAGTCTTCTTGTCCTTTCAGCAGCGGTCATGAAAGCTGACCAGAAAGTGATGAAATCTGAGTTAGAGTATGTCAAGAGATTCTATTATCAGAATTTTGGCGAGGTAGAAGGCCAAAAGCTTGTTCAGATGTTGGGTGAGATCCTGAAACAGGATATTGATGTGAGAGAGGTAAGTGCTCAGGTTGGACAATTTATGGATGACTCATCGAAGCTTCAATTAGTTCATTTTCTCTTTGGTATTGCTGCCGCCGATGGCTTATATCATCCGGAAGAGGTAGCTGTGATTGAAATAATCTCCGGATATATGGGTGTGTCGAATGCCGATTACTATTCAATTCACGCCATGTTTGTGAAGAATCAGAACTGGGCTTACGATGTTCTGGAGATTACCAAAAACGTTACGGATAACGAAGTGAAAAAAGCATACCGTGAGATGGCAAAAAAGCATCATCCGGATAAAGTAGCTCACCTGGGTGACAACATCAAAAAGGCTGCGACGGAAAAATTTCAGCAGATCAGCGTAGCCTATGAAGAGATCAAGAAACAAAGGGATCTGGCATGATGAACCTGAATACGAAATGAAAGTTACAGGAGGTTTTTCTTCCATCAAATATTCAATGGGTGTCGCCAGGCAGGTTGGTCCCATCAAGTTGATACGTACGCTCTTATCCCGGAATAGCTGCAAGACTTGCGCTGTTGGAATGGGTGGAGTGGATGGCGCCATGAGAAATGAAACGGGAGACTTCCCTGAAGTGTGTAAAAAAGGGATCCAGGCTCAACTGACTGATATCCAACCAGAGATTCCATCCGAGTTCTTCCGCCGGACAAGCATTGCCGGTATGCGGGCACTCACTCCAAGATCTCTGGAACGGATGGGCCGGTTGAATACCCCACTTTATAAAAAACAGGGTGACACGCATTATTCACCTGTTTCATGGGATGAAGCCATTTCGGTAATCAGCGGACGTTTGCGAACTACAGATCCCTCATCAACTTTCTTTTACAGTTCAGGACGTACTTCCAACGAAGCTGCATTCCTCTTGCAACTCTTTGGCAGATTGTTTGGCACCAACAACATTACCAACTGCGCCATGTATTGTCACCAGGCTACAGGGGTCGCGCTGAAGTCGACTATTGGTACCGGGACTGCCACAGTTGAGTTGACTGATGTGAAACAAGCCGACCTGATCTTCATTTTTGGCGCGAATCCGGCATCAAATCACCCGAGACTTCTCAAGGAATTGATCAAGTGCCGCCGCCGGGGAGGACAAGTAATAATCGTAAATCCCATCAGGGAACCAGGGCTCATTCGTTTTGCATTACCCAACGACCTTCGCTCTATGATGGCAGGTGGATCTCCGATCGCTTCACAATATATTCAACCTCATATTGGCGGGGATGTAGCGTTCATTCAGGGAGTTTGCAAGGCTGTATTGGAAGCGGGAGGAGATGAGAAGCGTTTCATTGCGGCTCACACAAATCATTTCGAGTCATTCAGGAATGAAGTCCAAACTGTTTCATGGGATGAAATTACCTGGAAATCAGGCGTACCTGAAACTAAGATAAGAGAGGTTGCATCCCTATTCAGGCATTCTTCAAAATCGATCTTTGGTTGGGCGATGGGTATTACCCAACATACACATGGAGTTGAAAATATTGAGTCTATTGTCAACCTGGCACTGCTTCGTGGCATGGTGGGGAAAGAGGGGGCCGGATTGATGCCTATCCGTGGCCATAGCAATGTGCAGGGAGTCGGATCAGTTGGCATGACCCCTTCGCTGCAACCAACAATTGTCAGGAATATCGAAACGCTTTTCCATGTCAGGTTGCCTGCTACAGAAGGGTTGGATACGATGTCGTGTATGCATGCTGCTATGGAAGACAGGATCACGTTCGCATTAATGATGGGAGGCAATCTTTATGCTTCTAATCCAGATAGCCGGTTTGCTGAGAAGGCATTGGACCAAATTCCATTCAAAACATATATTGCCACCACATTAAATCAGGGGCATGTGCATGGAGTAGGGCAGGAGGTAGTCATTCTGCCTGCAGCGGTCAGGGATGAAGAGAAACAGGTTACGACACAGGAATCGATGTTCAACTTTGTCAGGTTAAGCGATGGCGGGATCGTCAGGCTTAGTCATGTTCGATCAGAGGTAGATATCATTTGTGATATTGCTGTTAACGTTCTTGGAAAAGAATCGATAAATTTTTCCAGGTTCAAAGATCATGAGGAGATTCGGAAAACTATCTCAGAGATCATTCCTGGTTTTGAGGAGATCAGGCATATAAAACGAAACCGGGAGTTTCATGTCAATGGAAGGGCTAAAAGCGCGTCCATTCAATATTACTGCTGGGAACGTTGCAACCTATTACCCCGAGGGGAACCTGATTGTTCCTTCAACTACAGATCCACGTAGCAAAACGCCCTTTTTTAAATCTATTGTGGTACGTGTGATCAAACACTGACCCAGGTTAGTTGGATTTTACAACCCGTTTAGTTACACTAGTTTCCCCGTCGTTCATCCTCACAAAATAGACTCCTTCTGGAAAACTACTGATATCCAGACGGTAGCTGGTGTTACCCGATAGCCTCTCTGAATGCAATGTTTTGCCGGTTAAATCCAGCACAAAGAGCTCCATATTGATGTCAGGTACCTGTCCGGGAACCAGGTTGAAAACACCTGATGTCGGGTTCGGGTAGATCCGGAAAGAGATTTCTTCTTTTGAATCTACCCCTACACTGGATCCATCCTGCGAAACGGATACAAGATCATTCATGGTTCCGATACCAGATATATTAATCCATGCGGTACGAGGAGTAGCTGAAGGATTTTCTTCAAAAGTAGCTACGATGGTTCCGTTACCCGACCCTGATGGTGTAACTGTGCACCAGGTGCGATCACTGATCGCGATCCAATCTGTATTGGATTCCACATCAAATGTGGTGGTACCCGCTGGAAATGTCACTTGCTGATTATCAGGAGTTACCACTAAAAACAGTGGTATACTAACAGCGGTAAACGAACCCGTTTGAATCGATGAATGAGGTGTACATTTATAATCATAGGATCCGGAAACGGTAACTTTGTATTCAAATACCTGGTTTCCACTGGTTATCGGTGAGTCCCAGCTTGCTGCACCTGCCGGAATCGTTGTAGATGTGGTTGTGTGACTTCCTTCTACCCATTGCCATTTGATTGTATCACCCACCTGCACATCAGTGATTACTGAAGGATTAAAATAAAAGTTGCCAACAAGTATAGTATGAACGGTTGCTGAAGCGATGTTGACAACCATTGAAACCGCCAGCAACAGCAGGGCGGAGATAAAAGTTGTATATGTTTTCATGGTTGTATTTTTAAAATTAATTTAGACTAATTAAAAACAAAGATAAATAACAATTCCCGATTTGCAAGAAAAAAATGAAAAAAGTTATAAATTCGTTTACTTCCAACTCTCTAAATCGGACTGATATACATGGACACTCCTCTTTTTACTCCGGCAAAACTGGGTCCATTGACTCTCAGGAACCGCTCTATCCGGGCTGCTGCTTTTGAAGGAATGTCTCCCGGGCACATGGTTTCCGATGACCTGATCGATTATCACCGGGCGGTCTCTGCCGGCGGAGTCGCTATGACCACGGTGGCTTATGCAGCTGTATCCCAAAGTGGATTATCCTTTGATCACCAATTGTGGCTGAGGAAAGAGGCTGTTCCCGGGTTGAAAAAGTTAACAGATGCTGTACACGCAGAGGGATCTTTTGCGGCCATTCAAATCGGGCATTGCGGGTTGATGGCGAAAAAATCTGTTTCAGGGGGTCTCTGTTTCGCTCCTTCAGGAAAGTTCAATCTCTATGGCCCTACTTGGCCAAAAACCATGACCAGGGAAGAGATCAAATCTGTTGTAACTGACTTTGGCCGAGCAGTAAATCTGTCGCGGGAAGCGGGATTTGATGGGGTAGAGGTGCATGCCGGCCACGGGTATTTGATAAGTCAGTTTCTCTCTCTTTACACGAATAAAAGAAAAGACGAGTACGGTGAATCATTTGAAAACCGCACGCGGTTTATGCGGGAGGTGATTCAGGAGGTAATGAAAGCAGCAGGAAAGGATATCACTGTGGTTGTGAAAATGAACCTCCGGGACGGTTTCCATGGCGGGATGGAGATGGATGAGTCGATTGAAGTTGCCCGTCTACTGGAATCAGAAGGTGTCCATGGCCTGGTACTGAGCGGTGGATTTGTCAGTAAAGCCCCGATGCATGTGATGCGTGGCAGGATGCCGGTGGATGTGATGGCGGCAGCCCTGAAAAAAGATAAGTGGATGAAACCAATGCTGAAGTGGTTCGGATCGATGTTGATGAAGCCGGAGCCTTTTTCGGAAGGCTATTTTCTTGAAGATGCCCTGAAGGTTCGGGATGCTTTGACCCTTCCGTTAATCTATGTCGGTGGACTTGTTTCTCTGGAAAAGATCGGGGAGGTGCTGGGGAAAGGATTTGAATTTGTTCAGATCGCCCGGGCGTTAATCAACGATCCGGCATTCATCAACAAGCTGAAATCAGGAGAGATTACACGCTCTGACTGCAAACATTCCAACTATTGCATTGCTGTAATGTACTCAGGTAAAATGAAATGCTTTCAACATGTCACCACACCATACGCCTGCCTTATCAAACCGAGTAAATGGTCATCCACCTCCTCTATATTCCCTACTGTCACAAAATGCGCCATCCGGTTTTTTGATACCCGGAATACTTTATAAACCGGAAAACCATCCAGCTCTTCATCCAACACAAATTCAATGTCCACTCTGTCTTTTTTGACTTTCAACGCCAGGAATGTACTCTCAACTGCTACCAGGATTGCGCTCTTCACTGATGAGACCTGGACCTCTCCGAAAGATTGAACTTCTTCAAGAATCTTCATCACAATCTTCTCCAGCTCCACTGGTTTCCCTCTGAAATGCTCCCTGAGTGGTATCACCCTGCAACTGTGATCCTGGTTCTTATTCTTGAATGACCGATGACAGGTTTGACAAGTCCACATTTCAATGTACGATTTTCGAATTGCCGATTTTTGATTTTACCACTAAATTCCCTAAAGGGGATTTGCTCAACTCTCCTGCTGTAGATGGGTAAATAACGCTTAACGAATTTCGGAATTAAATTGCTTCCTTTGGCAGGGTGAAGTAGAATATACTCCCTTTTCCAGGTTTGCTTTCAGCCCAGGTCTTACCGCCATTTCTCTCAACAAACTCCCGGCAGAGTTTGAGCCCCAGTCCACTCCCTTTCTCCAGGCCTGAACCCGATTTGGCTCGGGTGGTTCCGTCACTGAAGATGATGTTTAGATCATTGGGATTCATCCCAATCCCGTTATCTTTTACCTCTACCAGCAATAAATTCTCAGGATCCTTCTGGTAATCTTTCACAGTGATGACTATGTTTCCTCCTTCCCGGGTGAATTTAATTGCATTGTTGATCAGGTTCCGGATCACAACGCTGATCATATTGGAATCAAAGAAGGCTTTTCCAGTCGCTAAAAAATTGCTTTTCAATTTAATGTTCTTAGCCGTGGCGCTGGCTGTCATCAGTTTGATTGACTCTGCTATGATCTTCTTCACATCTTTCATGGCTGGCTCATACGAAATATCACCCCGTTGGTTTCGTGCCCAGAAAAGAAGATTCTCCACCAGGGTAAAGGAGGACTCAATGCTATCGCGGATACTCTCCAATGATTCATGCAACTTATGTTGGTCCAGGTCCTCGTAATGCTCCATGATGAAATCGAGGATCTCTTTAAGTGTTCCCATTGGGGCACGCAGGTCGTGACTTATGATAGAGAGTAGTTTGTCTTTTGTGGTGTTCAACAAAAGCAACTCATCATTCTTTTCAGCCATTGACTGGTTCTTCTGTCCTAATTCATCTTTTATCAATTTTAAGTGAAGATGAGTTCTAACTCTGGCCAGCAATTCTGCAGGTTTAAAGGGTTTCGACACATAATCTTCGGCTCCCAGTTCAAGTCCTTTCACAACGTCGCGTGTCTGGCCCAGGACAGTCAGGAAGATCACCGGGATCTGGAAAGTCTCTTTGCTCGATTTTAGTCGTTTGCAAACTTCGAATCCATCCATCTCAGGCATTTTAATATCAAGGAGGATCAAATCGGGCTGACTGGATTCTGCGATCTTTAGTGCTGAAGGCCCATTAGTTGCTGTCAGGATCTTATACCCCTTCTCAACCAACAGTCCTTTCAGGGTCAAGATATTTGGCTCTTGATCGTCCACCAGTAGTATTGAAAGCTCCTAGGTTTTGGCAGGTTTAGTCGGATCCATCTCTGGGAATATTAGTTTATTAAGCGCAAATATATGTGATTTTTAACCATTAACACTAATTTATTGGGTCATTTTTCTGTGGGTTCAAGCTTAAGGCACAAAATTCAAGTAGAAGAGAGACTGATATTACTAGTCCCGGCATTCCTTCATTTCTGCATAGATGCATTGTTGAGTTTAGTCATAAAACCGCCAGCTCAAGCCGAATTTGAAGGCGGCATCTGGCATTGGATAATTTGGCACCATATAGTAGTTGCGTCCCATGAAGGAAGCGTTAAAGTGGGAGTATGTGACATAGATGCGGGCACGCTGGATCTTCACATTTAAAAAGACATCCATGTAAACGTAGTTGCCTATTTCACGCTTATCCTGCAGGAAGAACATTCGTGTGGCTGGCATATAGCTTTCAGCACCATAGGATGTGTTGTAAAAGAAGTTCAGACCGGGCTGAATCAAGGCAGTGCCTTTGAAAAGTGATTGCGTGAAGTAGATTGTCAGGTTTCCCATAAAGGCAGGGACACGGATTACGTTGGATCCCTGAACGGTCTGGTAGGCAAATTGTCCTTTGAATTTGAATCGCCAGAGGTCGATGTCGGTGTTCAGCCAGGCACAGATATATCCGATCCCATCAGTTTCCTGAGCTGGCATGGCCAGTGAATCGAGATAAACAAAGTTAGTAAGCCGGCTCATACTCCCTCCAAGAGTCAGAAATTTGTAGTGATATATAGCAGATGCGGAAATGAGTCCCTGTCGGTACCAGGTTGTATCCCAGACGAAGTTATTGCCCAGGTAATGTTCATAAAACCAGCCCGGTTTTTGGTATTTGTAATGACCAAGAAGGCTGATCGTTCCCGCATTCTTTCCCTCTCTGCCTAATACCTGACTGATGCGAACCATCCCACTTAAATCGCCTTCATTGTAATCGCCAAGTACATAGTCAACGTAAGCTTCTACGCTAAGGGTCTTAAACGGACGAAATGAGGCCCATCCGGAAGGGATAACCTGGTTAATGTATCGTTTCAGGGAGTGGTTGGTTATTTCTATATACTGGTATTTGAGCTTTCCTTCGAGTTGCAGGATTCGGAATCTCTTTTTCGGATTGCGACTGGGATTGGTCCAGCTGATTTCGTTGATGATCTTCTGGACAGTGATGGAATCACGCGTGTTCAGGGTATCGATGAGGTGGTTGTTCCGGAAAAAACCAGTGTCGATATCGCTATCCAGAAAGTTGAATGTCTTGCGATTGTACTGAAATGAATACATAATCCGCCCAAAGTCTAAACGTTTCCCTTGTTTGATCAATGAATCGGGGCGTTGTGGATCTTGATGGGTCAGGTCGAAAAAATGTTTCATATAAAACCCAGACTCTTTCACCCTGTTCTTTGCAGCTTGCAGATTGACCGGGATGACCTGCCTGTTTTTTTCGATATTTTCTTCAAAGAGGCTGTCTTTTTTAATACCACCATTCTCTTCATTCTTTATCCGGTTGATAAGGAAGTTGGCAATCACACCGTACCGCTTTGTTTTAGAGAAGAACTGGGCTGTAAGGACGAAATTGATCCTGTTTGTTTTCTGTCTCAGGTAGGCTCCCGGAGCGTTGGAAACGTGAAAATCGAACCCCAGATTCAGGCTTTTCCAGAGATTACGGCTGAATCTTGCAATGAAATTCAGCTCTTTGTGAGCCCCCTGAACATACTCCAGCTCTGTATAGGTTTTTACCACCCGGTAATATTTGACACTATCATTCTGGTAAAGATAGTTGTCGAATGTATGAATCCCATAGTCAAACCCGCTGCGTTGCCAGAAGGGATAGGGCATCAGGTTGTTGTAGGCGGATCCGATATTACCCAGTGTTGCGTAAAAGGCGTTGTATTTTGTTAACAGGTCGTAGTTTTGGAATCCATAAATCGATGTATCGAGGGCGTGCAGTGTCAAACTACCTGTCCGGCCAACGTCATGGTAAAAGAAAGAGATTTTTGCAGAGTCTATAGGAACGGGATCAGGATCAGGAACAGGGACAGGAACTGAGTCAGGTTGTGCAATCTGTGCAAAGGTTGACAAGGAGCAAAAGAGAAAAATGAAAAAAGGAGTGAGAAGTTTGTACATATGAGACTCAAATTGCCTATAAAAGTACGAATTACCCGCGAAAATATTGTTTTCTCTTTTCAGGAAAAAAAAACCCCGGACATAAGTCCGGGGTCTAGAAAAAATCGGCAACGACATACTCTTCCGCTTGGTATAGCAGTACCATCTGCGTAAGTGGGCTTAACGACTCTGTTCGGAATGGGAAGAGGTGAACACCACTGCTATAGTCACCGTAAAACCGTTTGCAGGGGCGACCTGCCAGGTCGCCCATACTATACGTTATGACAATATATGAAAGAAAACACAACCAAAATCTTCAAATCAACACCATAGAGACGCAATGCGTCTTCGCAAGAAGAAAGTTTACGGGTAATTAGTACTGCTCGGCTTTGACATTACTGTCTTTAGACCTGCAGCCTATCAACGTCCTAGTCTTGAACGACCCTTAAAGGAAGTCTCATCTTAGTCTGAGTTTCGTGCTTAGATGCTTTCAGCGCTTATCTCATCCGAACGTAGCTACTCTGCGATGCAGTTGGCACCACAACAGATACACTAGAGGTTCGTCCAACTCGGTCCTCTCGTACTAGAGTCAGGTGACTTCAAACTTCCAACGCCCACAACAGATAGGGACCGAACTGTCTCGCGACGTTCTGAACCCAGCTCGCGTGCCACTTTAATGGGCGAACAGCCCAACCCTTGGGACCTTCTCCAGCCCCAGGATGTGACGAGCCGACATCGAGGTGCCAAACCACTCCGTCGATGTGAGCTCTTGGGAGTGATCAGCCTGTTATCCCCGGAGTACCTTTTATCCTTTGAGCGATGGCCCTTCCATACGGAACCACCGGATCACTATATCCTAGTTTCCTACCTGGTCGACTTGTAAGTCTCACAGTCAAGCACCCTTATGTTATTGCACTCTGCGCATGGTTACCAAGCATGCTGAGGGTACCTTTGAAAGCCTCCGTTACTCTTTTGGAGGCGACCACCCCAGTCAAACTACCCACCATACACTGTTCCCCGTTGAGCGGGGTTAGGCTTCAGATAAACGAAGGGTGGTATTTCAAGGTTGACTCCACGAAGGCTAGCGCCCCCGCTTCACAGTCTCCCACCTATCCTACACATCGTTTACCCAAAGTCAATGTAAAGCTGTAGTGAAGGTTCACGGGGTCTTTCCGTCCCGTTGCGGGTATCCGGCATCTTCACCGGAACTACAATTTCACCGAGCTCATGGCTGAGACAGTGCCCAGATCGTTACACCATTCGTGCAGGTCGGAACTTACCCGACAAGGAATTTCGCTACCTTAGGACCGTTATAGTTACGGCCGCCGTTTACTGGGGCTTCAATTCAGACCTTCTCACGCCAAAGGCGTGATAAGCCCTCCTCTTAACCTTCCAGCACCGGGCAGGTGTCAGGCCTTATACGTCATCATTAAATTTAGCAAAGCCTTGTGTTTTTGATAAACAGTCGCCTGGGCCATTTCTCTGCGCCCCCGATTACTCGGGGGGTCCTTTCTTCCGAAGTTACAGGACTAATTTGCCTAGTTCCTTAGCCATGATTCACTCGAGCACCTTTGGATTCTCTCCTCGACCACCTGTGTCGGTTTATGGTACGGGTGGCATATACCTGAAGCTTAGAGGTTTTTCTTGGAAGTCTGATTACGGTCATTATCCGCTTGTCCGAAGACTCACGGTACTATCGGGTTTCAGCACATTTGGCGGATTTTCCTGCCGAACGTATACCTACATCCTTCAACGTACTATTCCGTCAGTACGCAGACCTGTCACTCCTTCGTCACCCCATCGCAGTAAATGCCAGTATAGGAATATTAACCTATTATCCATCGATATCCCCTTTCGGGTTAATCTTAGGTCCCGACTAACCCTGATCCGATTAGCGTTGATCAGGAAACCTTAGTCTTTCGGTGTGCGGGTTTCTCACCCGCATTATCGTTACTTATGCCTACATATTCTTTTCCAGACACTCCAGCATACCTTCCGGTACACCTTCGCAGTAACTGGAATGCTCCCCTACAACTCCCCGTAAACGGGGAATCCATAGCTTCGGTAATATGCTTAATGCCCGATTATCATCCATGCCCGATCGCTCGACTAGTGAGCTGTTACGCACTCTTTAAATGAATGGCTGCTTCCAAGCCAACATCCTAGCTGTCAAAGCAATCAGACTTCGTTAGATCAACTTAGCATATATTTAGGGACCTTAGCTGATGGTCTGGGTTGTTTCCCTCTCGCGCACGGACCTTAGCACCCATGCGCTCACTCCCGGATATATGTCATAGTATTCGGAGTTTGTCAGGATTTGGTAGGCGGTGAAGCCCCCTAGTCCAATCAGTAGCTCTACCTCTATGACACTCTACTCCGAGGCTGCCCCTAAAGGCATTTCGGGGAGTACGAGCTATCTCTTAGTTTGATTAGCCTTTCACCCCTACCC
>JACNKI010000186.1 GCA_014382125.1 Bacteroidota bacterium
TCCACCAGGATGATGCTCAATCCGGAAATGATCAGGATCGAAATGAAGAAAACAGGGAGGTAGTATTTTTCATCAGGAAATAGCCATTGCAGGAAACGATCAACAGGTTTTATCTTCCGGGCGATCAGCGATTGATTTTCAGGAGTGTCCCTCTCTTCAACAAACTCATCAGGCTTAATTTTGTAAGGGAAGATCCTCTGGTAGAAGAAGACAAAAACAATATAAAGAATATACATAAAAAACAGGGCCAGACTTTCAAGCAAACCGATACTTCCGTTCAGCATGATGAGAGAGAGAAGAATGATCGTAATGAAATAGGAGAGGAGATCCCTGGCGATGGGCTGCCACTTCAGAACAGCTTTCTTGATCACGGCTACCACCCCGACGATCACGAGCATGTTGAATACAGCGGACCCGATAATGGTTCCCAGACCGATCTCCAGGTGTTCTCCCGGACGAAGCACGGCAAACACAGCAATCGACAGCTCGGGAGCGCTCGAACCGGCAGCCATCAGGGTGGCGCCTGCCATGTTGGACGACATACGCAGTTTACTGGCGATAATATCCAGGGAAGGAATGAAAAACGATTTCGTCACCCTCCAGAGAAGCAGGAATGAAACCAGGATTCCGATAAAACTAATTATAACCCACAATGCATCCATAAAATATCAGGTATAACTTCTGCTCAGATCTTTGACATCAATATAAATATTCTCTACCTCCGGGATCGCTTTCAGGATCCGCTGCTTGATCTCATCGATGATATCTTCCACATAATAACCGGTGGCCTCTTCATCAATGTCGATCGATATAATGACCAGGTACTTGTCGTTTCCGATAACCATCGTCTGTATCTGGTTCACATGCTCCACCAGTTTATAGTCGTCAAGGATCTTTTTTATGATTATACGCTTTTCGCGTGGAATGCTCTCTCCGATAATCAATCGTTTGATCTCAAGGGCCATTTTGAAAGAAATCAGCGTAAGCAGAATACCCACCAGGATACTGCCGATTGCATCGAAGATAGGGATAAATATAGCCAGGCTGGTGGTGATCAATACAATGACCAGTCCGGTCAGTGCGGCAAAATCTTCCAGCAGGATCACCATCAGGCTGGTATCGGTCGACTCCTCGATCGCTTTCAGAATTGGCCTACTACTCCTTTTTCGAAACTCCTTGTAAGCGACCCGGAATGTTTGCGCTTCGATAAAGATAGATATCACCAGCACGACATAGATCCAGTAAATTTCCCGCAGCTCCTCCGGATTCAGGATCTTATGGATCCCTTCGTAAACGGAGAAAAGGGCTCCTACAAAAAACAATACCACCGCGACCAGCAACGACCAGAAGAAAGCTTCCCGCTTGTATCCGAAGCTATGCTGCTCGGTGGGAGGCCGTTTCGACCTGACATCACCGATCAGTAAAAAGACCTGGTTGAAGCAATCGGAAAAAGAGTGGATCGCTTCGGCCAGCATCGCCGAACTGGTTGTAACTAAGGATACGACGAGTTTGATAACGAAGATGAGAAAGTTACCCACCAGTGCAAACACCACTGCTCTTCGGGAACCATTATGGCCGGATTTCTTCATAAGATCTTCTTCGTCTGATTCGGTGAGCAAGTTACAAAATTACGAAGTGATTTCGTGTCTTGTTCGATAATTGACTGACAAACTGGATCTACATGAGTGATATAATTATCAACTTGTTTCTTTGGTCGAACCATTTATTTTCTATTTTTGTGCCAGTTGTAGATGGTTCTTAGGTCTGATGACTATCTGGAAAAGTGAAAAGGAAATCCGGTCATGGTACAAATCAATAAATCAATTTCCATGAAAAGATTGAAAATTTACAGGTCTGTTACATTAGGACTGATGATGATGCTCTCTCTGGTTGGCTTCAACCAGGAATATTACGTCAAACAGGTTGTAACAGGAAATAGTGGCAGATTTGAAACGATGCCTCCTTTTCTTGACTATGTTTCACTCCAGACATATAATCCGGTAAGCCAGGTATCTGATCTGTTTGGAACCATCTTCACCCAGTCGGTCCAGGATATTCTGATCGTGGGAAAGTATGCCTATGTGACTGCGCAGGATTCAATCGCGAAATACGATCTGAATACACTGGAGAGGGTAACTGCCGTAGCCGATTCGGGGGTCAATAAACTGGGCGTTTACAATGGATTTCTGGTGATCTCGAAACAGTATCCCGTGGCACATTATTTTGCAACAATAAGAGACACAGGGGACCTCTCGCTTGTGAGTAATATAGGTGGGATCTCGGGTGATTGCATGGAAATTATCTCAGTAGCGGATTCGGTATATCTTGCTGTCAATGGCGGCTGGATGGGAACAGAAGGAAAGATCGCGGTGGTCGATCCCAATACCTGGACACTGGTTCGTGAGATTCAACTGGGTACAGAAGCGGTAGGAATTGTCAATCTGTATCTCTACAACGGGAAGATCCTCTCTGTCAACAAAACTCCTTACGGAGCACCTGAACAGGGCAGCATCACCATGTACGATCCTGTCACGGCTACGTTTAAGAATTACCTCTTCGGTGTAACAATGGGATATGGTGTCGAGCTCTCCGATTCAAACCTCTTTGTGATGATGAACGAAGGAATTGGTATAATCCACCTCCCCACGATGGAGATAGCAGATACATCCCGGATCCCGGATCCAGGATCTGCCGGTTTTATCTACATCACTTCAGCCGCATTTGATACCATCAACGATCGATTCTATGTCAATATTGGTGATTACTTGAGTCCGGGATATTGCCTTGTGGCAAATCTGGCCGGAGATTCCATCACTTCCTATGCAACCGGCATCAGTACGGAAGCCATTGCTATCGACTACCGTGAGACCGTAGTTGGCATTCCTGAACCGGAAGCAGATCCTGGATCTATTGTCCAGTCGCTATATCCCAATCCGGCATACGAATGGATTCATGTTTCCGTTAAGAGCGACATATCCGTAAATGAGATAACCATCTTCGATCTGTCCGGAAAAGCGATTAAGAGAAAAGTCCCAATCGGAACGAATGCAGGATCCCATCGTATCGATGTCAGCAATCTGCCTGCCGGACTTTATTTCCTCGCAGTCAGCGCCAGCACAGGATCAGCCACGCAAAAATTCGTGAAACAGTAATATCTGGAAGCAACCAGACTGACCATTCGTTGTTCCCTCAATTGCCCCTCCCTTATTGGGGAGGGGTCGGGGTGGGGTATTCATCGCCTGCAACTGCTGTCGCCTCCATCTCAACCAGGCTGCCGAAATGCAGCTCCCGGGTTGGAACGATGCATCGAACCGGCTTGTGATCGCCAAAAAACTCGCTGTAGACATCATTAACCTGATCCCAGAGAGCGATATCAGAGATATACACCCGCATCTGAAGCACCTGCTGTTTGCTGCTGCCTGCTTCGGTTAGCAATTGAGCTATCTTCGACAAAACCAGGCTGGACTGTTCTTCGATTGTTTCAGGGATTGTTTTTGTCTCCGGGTCAACCGGCAGCTGCCCCGACAGGTAAATGATTCCGTTGTGTTCGATGACCTGTGAATAATGCCCGATGGGCTTGGTCATTTGTTCTGTGGAAATAATCTTCATTTTGTATCGTATAAATTGGTCATGCAATATACAAAATTGCTTTTACGTTTTTTATTTCGTATATTGCACGTTTAAATACATTCCAAATGAAAACACGTCTTTATTTCGTCCTGATTGCGATCATGGTAATCCCCATCCTTCACTTCTCTTCCTGCAACAAGGTGAAAAAGATCACTGCATTCGATGTCTTATATACACTGCCAACTACAATTAGTACCTTCACACCTTCAGCAACGAAAAGTGGAGAGGAGCTTCTCTACTCCGGATCCATTGAAGCTAACCTCGACAGTATTCTCCACGCCAATGGATTCGATCCCGGTGTGGTAGGCAATACGCAATTCATCGAATGTACAGTCAGCATCGTACAACCCTCAACAGTTACATTCGGTTGGTTGAAATCCGCTCGCGGGGAGATTTCCGACAATCCAGAATTTCTTCCTGCCCGGGAAGTAGGAACTGTGGTCAATAATGACCCGGAAGCCACAACTGTGGTGTTAATCGTCAACAACACCAACATCCGTCCCTATCTTGGTACGACCTTTTTCTACTTCAGGGTGTTTGGGGAACTGAACGGGCCTGTGCCTGCTGATTGGATTGACCTGGCTATCAACGGAAAGCTTCTGATGCATCTGGAGCCACTAAACTAACTTCATTTATCTTCGGATGATGTGATCACGCACACCATCTTTATATGCTACGATAAAGGCATCCCGGATACCAGCCTGAATCATTTGATCCCGTAGCCTGTCAGCGCATAACAGGTTGTTGCAGTTTCCTACAAGGTATCGACGCACATACCCATCTCGTTCCAGGCGAACGGGAACAGGTATGCGGTAGCGTTTCTCGATCCACTCAGCTGTATATTTGTGCTGGGCGAAAGCAAAAACCTGAACCACGTAGTCGTATGTTTCAACCGGTTGCCTTTGGGGTGGTGGATTCATGACAGGTGGGGGATCACAGGGAGTTGGCTGGATGTATGGATCCGGTAGCAGGGGAGACGGTCTCCTGGGCAGTTGTGGCTGCCTCTTCCCTGTCCCGAGGTTGAGTGCGATGCCAAATGAAAGATAGTGAATGATATCGTTTCTGTAGAGGCCCACAGTATTGTCAAGCATGTCGGAAAAGTAGAAACGTGCCGTGTATTCCATTCCCAGGCTAATCCTGGAACCGATGCGGTATTGGAATCCCAAACCAATCGGAAGCAAGGTTGCTGCGTTGAAATTCTGTAACGGATTGTCAAACTCCAGTGAGTCAAAATCGTAAACCTTATTCAACATACTGGAATACCATCCTCCATAACCTATCCCGAGAAGCCCGTAAAAAAAGAACTTACGTGTAGGTTTGTAATGAGATATCAGGTTGGAGAGATTGAGAATCCCGTTGAATGTTCCCTCAAGGAATGCGCCGGAGAATGACTCCTCGATGATACTTTCATCGAGGACAATGGTTCGTGAACCCCCATTCAGGAATCCACCCAGTAGCTGTACCCGGAAACCAACGACATTACTGATGTGATACTGGCCATAAAAACTGAGTGCCAGACTGGTAGATCGACTAAAACTGAAATTACCCGAATTCAATTCACCAGTATAAAATGTAGGGCCGATCGTGAGGCCCAACTGGCCGGTATTGGCATAGGGAGAACCTTGATTAATCTTGAATGAGTAGGTCTGTGAGAATGTTGCCGGGAGAGTAAACCAGCATACCCAAAGAATCAAATATGCCTTTTTGAATACCTTCATGAAAGACCACAATTCCAGGTAAAATTAATGGTTTGCGATAGTCACCGACCAGCTACTCAGGGAATTCTTTGCACAAGTTTATTAACAAATCTACCTCTCCAGCCTCTTATGCTTTTCGGTTTCGATATTCGTGAACCGAACCACCTCTTTTTCTGGATCAAACATGTATCTGAATGTGATATGAGTTCTGGCAACCTGCATCCCCAGCAAGCGGTAGATCTTGTTGACGGTGGTGTTGTAATCACCAACCCACGACATGTCGAGAATCTTGAACTTGTTGCGTTTTACCGCGTCGACCATTGTCATGAAGAGAGCCCCAATAACTCCCGAACGCTGGTAATCAGGGATGACGGCGGTAAGAAATTGCCGGACCCGGGTGACTGTCCCTGTTTTTTTGTAATACAAGAACTTCAGCTTATTCCAGAAATTCAACTGGCCGTTTCCCAGCTTTTTCAGGATCTGGTTTACATCCGGAAAAACCACGACCAGAGCCACAGGCTTTCCGTTGTCGTATGCAATCCAGATTAGCTCTTCGTTGATGATCGGTTTTGCTTTCTTCATGACCTTCTCGATCTCCGAATAATCGAGTGGAGTATAATCTTCATGAAAATCGGACCACACAGCATTGTAAATGGTACAGATGTCGGTGAGATGCTTCTTTTGGTTAGCAAAAGAGAAATGCTCAAACTGGAACTTGTCACGCATATGGTTGGCAAACTTCACCTGCCGGTCAGGGAAAGGAACATCCATCTCTTGTTCATAGGAGTATTCTTCATAATAAGTTTTAAACCCATATGCTTCAAAGAGATCTTTGTAATAAGGGAAGTTGTATGGCATTCCATAAACGGGTGGTGAAAATCCATCGACAAGTAATCCCCAGTTGGTAATGTTCTCGCCGAACGTGATCGGGCCATCCATTGCCTCCATGCCATGGTCTGTCAGCCAGTTTTTACAGGCATCAAAAAGGATGAAAGCTGCATCCTTGTCATCGATGCACTCAAAAAATCCCATTCCCCCGGTAGGTTGCTGGTGTTTCGAGGCTTTGTCGTGATTGTAGAAAGCGGCCACCCTCCCGAGGGTTTTGCCGGCATCATCTCTCAATACCCATCGGATTGCATCTCCATCTTTGAAAAGACTATTCTCTTCCGGATCGAATATTCCTTCCAGGTCCAGATCTAACGGACAAACCCAGTTTTCGTCTTGCTTGTAGAGTGTTCGGGCTACATCATAAAACTCTTTACGGGTCTGTTTATTGGTGACTTCAATAATTTTCATAAGCTTGAATTGAAGCTGCAAGTTAAGAAAAGTGCGTGAATGTTATTCCGGTTTTCTTATTTTTGAGCATGAAATGGAGCATTCTTATCCGCCCTTTCTCCAGAGAAGATACCAACTTCCTTAAAGGAATCGCGATTCTCCTGATTATCCTGCACAACTATTACAGATGGGTCAATCCGATCATCGGTGAAAATGAATTCTGGTTCTCCTCCTCATACATCATGAGAAGCTATATTTTTCTGAGAACCAATCCATTGGAGCTCTTTCACATCTTTTTCAATTTCCTGGGGCATTATGGTGTTCAGGCATTTATCATGATAAGCGCATACGGTCTGACTCTGTCGTATCAGAAAAAACACCCTGGATATGGCCGTTTTGTACTCCATCGCTTCGATAAGCTATATCCCTCCCTGGTCTTCGCCGGGATCATCTTTATCCTATTTACTCTGGTCTCTACCGGAGAGCTGATCGGGATGCCCCTTCTCGCAGATATGGGCATCCAATTCACCCTGTTCGCTAACCTGATCCCCGGGAAAGCCATGGTGATCACCGGCCCCTGGTGGTTCTACTCCTTTATCTTCCAGTTTTACCTGGTCTTCCCGCTTCTTTTCTGGATTAATAAGAAGCGAGGATGGGTGGGATTGGCCGGACTGGTCATCATCGGTTACCTCTTTGCTATCTTCTTATACCAGCCGTTGGTGGATGTGAAGTTGAATCCATACATGATGTTTCTTGGTCATATGCCCGAATTTTGCCTTGGGATCTTCCTGGCTTCACGACAACAGATAAAGCTTCCCTTATGGATTTTTATCCTTGCTATCCTGATCTTTGCAGGCGGAAACATCTACGAATGGCTATGGCCCTATGCCAACCTGGGCGCTGCTATCATCCTCTTCGTCGTGATCCAGTCGCTGGTTCGCCGGAAACACCGGATGAAAAACCTCTTTGCAGGGATCTCCTGGATCGGTGTAATATCTATGTACCTGTTTGCTTGTCACGGGTTTCTAAGATCTCCTTTCATCAACCTGGCAAATCAGCTTGAAGCGCCTCTGGTCTCCATGGTTATCGGATTGTTCTTTGTCATCACCGCATCCGGGGTAGCTTTTTTGATGATGTACACCGAGGGAGCAACAAGAAGATGGATCGGGACGCCAGAGATGAGAAAAGCACGATTGGGAAGATTCCTGTTTCTCTTACTCCTGGTGGTAGGAAGCTTTGCTTTCCTTTTCTTCAAAGCAGATCAAAAACAGAGAGCGAAAGAGCTGAATACCCGGGATGTAGTAATCTTCTCCGCAGCCCATGATTTTGAAACACCTGTCACCGGCCGGTATGACCTCTTCTCCGATTCTATTGTAAACGGTGGATCCAGAAGTCTGATCCTCTCCGAGACCCACAACTTCTCCCCGGGGTTTGTCATCGATTTCGATACAATCGAGCTGAACGGATTGAGCGAATTGGATCTTACCACGATGCTTTATGCAACAGAACAGGATTCCCGAATCCACCTGGTCATGGAGATCCATGACAAACCGACCGGTGAACGGATAGAGTGGAAATCGGAATACCTGACACCCGGGAAGTTCAACTCCGGAGAGTGGTTCCTGGGTCATTTTAACTACAAGATTCCACAGGAATACAGGATGCCAAATTACATGCTGAAGTTTTTTATCTGGAGCCCGGGTAAGAGTATCTGGTATGCTGATGATCTGAGATTAGAAGTAAAAGCAAGACGACAACCGGAATGATGGAATTAGGGAAAATCCCTAAAGTTTTGACTATAAAAATCCAACCATATGACATCAATTAATTCTCCCAGACATTTAGGCAAGTCTGACCTGAAAATTTCCCCTATCGGATTAGGTTGCTGGCAGTTCAGTAAACGCAATAACCTGGCCGGGAAATTCTGGCCCGACCTGGATGATAAGGTTATTCGGGAGATTGTACAAGTGAGCCTGGATATGGGTGTCAACTGGTTCGATACAGCCGAGATGTACGGCAACGGCGCCTCTGAGCTGGCTCTTTCAGGTGCACTTCAACACGCAGGAAAAAAACCTGGCGACATAATTGTTGCGACAAAGTGGTTGCCCTTGTTCCGGTTTGCGGCGAACATCATCAAGACCATCGACAAACGGATCGAAGCACTCAATCCCTTCCCCATCGACCTTTATCAGGTTCATCAGCCCTACGGATTCTCCTCAGTCCGCGAAGAGATGAAGAAGATGGCAGAGCTGGTAAAAGAACAGAAGATCCGGCATGTAGGTGTCAGTAATTTTTCGGAAAAACAGATGCGGAAAGCTGCAGAGGAGCTTGATAAACATGGTCTCTCCCTGGTCTCGAATCAGGTACGTTACAGTCTGCTTAATCGCAAGATTGAAAAAAATGGCGTACTGGAAACGGCAAAAAAGCTTGGCATCACCATTATTGCGTACTCTCCGCTCGCACAAGGTATTCTTTCCGGAAAGTTCCATGACAACCCGGAACTTCTGAAGAACATTGGCTTACGAAAGAACTCAGCCTCTTTCAAACCCGAAGGGATGAAAAAAAGCCAACCGGTCATCGACCTGCTTAAAGAACTGGGGGTAAAATACCAGGTTTCCCCGGCTCAGATTGCACTCAACTGGACGATCCATGTTCATGGTAACACCGTAGTTGCTATCCCTGGTGCCACTAAAGTTTTACAGGCTAAGGAAAATGCCGGTGCGATGAAATTCAAACTTGCGGAGGAGGAGATCCAGGAACTTTCTGGCATATATGTATGACACTGATCCAGGATCCAGCAACCAGGATCCAGCATCTAATCATAACAAAACCGCTTCATAACCCTGTATGCATCTGCGACACCAAGCTCACCGGCCTTACTGAGGTGGATGCACCCCCGATCGGTATCTTTCAGTAATATGTGGATCAATCCCAGGTTGTAAAAGCCTTCAGCGAAGTTCTTTTTCCGGTCAACCGCTCGCCGGAAGTCGAACAACGCTTCGTTATACTTCCCCAGGCTGGCCAGAGCAACCCCCCGGTTGTAATAGGCAAACGGGAAGCCGGGATCAAGAAGGATCGTTTTTTTGTAATCCAGAAACATCGCCTCCAGCAGCATAGCATCTTCTTGCATCTGGATCGAATCCTCAATAGGCTCAGGTGATGTCACGATGCCCACCCTCTCGTTAGCTTTTAACTCCTCCAGGTGATCGTGATACAATTCGTAGAAGGCGTTGGCGCGAGCAAAGTATAACAACACAAAATCAGCATCAAGGGATAGTGCTGAGTCACAATCCCTGATGGCTAGTTCATACTCTTTCAGTCCGGTGTATGTGACTGCCCTGATGAGGTACGATTCCGGATTTCGTGAAACTGAATCCAGAAGAAGGGTCTGTCTTGTGATGATCAATTTCCTGGCCGAGTCAGTCTGAAGGTATGACCGGTTGGCCAGGGATATGATACTGGTGTAAAAGTGTTCTTTGGGGTAGGAGTCATAAAGTTCGATCTGGTCGTATGGTGCCTGTCCGAAAAAAAGATTGAATACCGGTGCCAGTTGAATATCGACATACTGGTTCTGAAACTTGCTGGTCATGGTATTCATCTCTTCGAAGTTTCCGGTGAGCTTGATCAGATTCTCCAGGTAGTTCTTCTCATCAAAAGCCAGGGTGTCGGGCCTGTTCTGATTTCGTTTCACAGCCTCCATCCCAAATTGATAATCGATCGCTGCCCCTTTCTTGTCTTTGAGCTGATCTTTTACCCTCGATCTGGCCATAAAACCATCAGCATAATCGGGAAAGAGCTCAACGGTTTTAGTGAAATCTTTTATCGCACCCTCGAAGTCGTTGATTTCTGTCTTCAGCAATCCCCGGTAATAATAGCTGATGAGGTTACTCGGATTCAACTGGATTACGGCAGTCAAATCACGGATGGCTGCCTCGAAATCCTTCTCCTCACTCATGATGACAGCCCGGTTGAAATAAGCATATGAATTATACGGACTGAGAGCGATAATCCGGTTGAGGTCTTTAATAGCCCCCTCTTTATCCTTGCTGTTGATCAGTACCAAGGCCCGGTTGAAAAGGGCGTAGATGTTATTGGAATCAAGCTGCAGCGCCTGGTTGAAATAGAAAATGGCCGAATCGGCTCGCTTCAGCTCCATCCATACGACACCCAACTGAATCGGGCCAAAAACATTGTTGGGATTGATCATCAGCGCTTTCTGGAAGGATGTTATCGCTGTATAGTGATTTCCTAATCCCATCTCCGCGCTTCCCTTGATCAGGTAAACCAGTTCGTCTGTCTCTTCGAGATCAATGGCACTGTAACAATCGTGAATACAGGCATTGAAATTTTTCGCAACAAGGTTGATCCTGGCCCGGTTGATATAGATGGTCACATTGGTGCTGTCGAGCTCCTGGGCACTGGAAAAGTCTTCGAAAGCGCCCTCCAATTTATCCTGCTGACTTCGAACAATGGCCCGGTTGATATAGACATCAGGTTGATAGGGGAAAAGTTCAAGGGATCTGGTATAATCCATCTCCGCACCGATAAAATCATCCAGTCCGTATTTAGCATATCCCCTGAAAAAATAGAGATCCGATGCTGAAGGCTCTCGCCGGATCGCATCGTTAAAGGTGTTTAACGCATCCAGATACAGCCCTTGCTGAATCTGCTTCACTCCGGTCTGCCTCAGGTTGGTCCGGGTTTGGGAGATGAGCACTGTGAAAGGAAAACAAGTAAGAAGAAGAATCAAATAATATCGGTAGAGCTTTTTTTTGGTCATAGTGAGTTGGCCATTAGCCATTAGGTCAAAAGGTCAAACGGTTTTACGTCCCACGTCCTACTTCCTACGATCCTCGTTCCTCATCCCTCGTCTTTCGACTTCATATAGTTCAATGCACTTCCTGCCTTGAACCATTTTATCTGCAAATCGCTATAGCTGTGGTTGACTTCAATCTCGTCAGATGAACCATTGGCGTGATGAATCACTACCTTCAATGGAACACTTGGTGTAAAGGTCTTCAATCCGATGATATCAAAGGTATCGTCCTCTTCAATGAGATTATAATCATCGGGATTACTGAATGTGAGAGCCAGCATTCCCTGCTTTTTCAGATTGGTCTCGTGGATGCGGGCAAACGATTTTACCAATACTACCCTGGCGTTGAGGTAACGTGGTTCCATAGCTGCATGCTCTCGTGATGAGCCCTCTCCGTAGTTCTCATCCCCCACGATCATAGAGAAGAGGCCCTTGCTTTTATAATCACGTGCGACTTTTGAAACCTCGCGATACTCTCCTGTTTCATGGTTTTTGGTCGAATTGGTTTTGTCGTTAAAGGCGTTGACAGCTCCCATAAGGAGGTTGTTGGATATGTTGTCGAGATGGCCCCGGTATTTCAACCAGGGTCCTGCCATGGAGATGTGGTCGGTGGTGCATTTTCCTTTGGCCTTGATCAATAAACGCAATCCTTTCAGATCTTCTCCATCCCATGGAGTGAACGGTTCCAGGAGCTGAAGCCGTTCGGATTCTGGATCTACCTCAATAACAATATCTTCAGCATCATCGGGAGGTGCCAGAAAACCGGTCTCTTTTACCTCAAATCCGCCTGGAGGGAGTTCAAAGCCGGAAGGTTCATCAAGCAACACCTCGACACCATCTTCATTGAGAAGTTTGTCTTTCAACGGATTGAAGGCAAGGGTGCCGGCGAGCGCCATGGCTGTTACGATCTCGGGAGAGGCAACAAAAGCATGGGTGCTGGCATTCCCGTCGTTGCGCTTGGCAAAATTCCGGTTGAAGGAGGTGATGATGGAATTTTTCACGCTTGGATCATCTACATGACGTGCCCACTGACCGATGCAGGGCCCGCAGGCATTGGCCATCACCACGCCACCGATTTCATCAAATACATCCAGCAATCCGTCACGCTCGGATGTATACCTGATCTGTTCCGATCCGGGAGTGATGATGTATTCAGATTTGACATTTAAGTTCTTTTCACCTGCCTGCCTGGCAACAGAGGCCGCCCGGGTCATATCTTCGTAAGAGGAGTTGGTACAGGAACCGATCAGTCCTACTTCCAGTTTCTCCGGGTAGTTGTTTTTCCGTAAAAAAGCGCCCATCTCCGAAACTGGTGTAGCCATATCCGGGGTGAAGGGTCCGTTCACATAGGGTTCAAGGGTGGAGAGGTCTAACCGAATGTACTGGTCGTAATAGGTCTCCGGGTCTTTCATTACCTCGGCATCCGGTTCTAAGAGGTGCGCATATTCATCTGCAAGGTCTGCGATACCCTTTCTTCCAGTAGCATCGAGATATGCTTTCATCGTCGGATCATAAGCAAAGAGGGAGCAGGTGGCTCCGATCTCAGCTCCCATGTTGCAAATGGTTCCTTTACCGGTGCAGGATAGGCTTTCAGCTCCTTCGCCAATGTATTCGACAATGAAACCGGTACCACCTTTTACAGTGAGTATCCCGGCCAGTTTGAGGATCACATCTTTCGGACTTGCCCAGCCATTGAGTTTGCCGGTGAGCTCAATCCCCATTACTCTTGGCATCTTCAGCTCCAGCGGTACACCCGACATGACATCAACGGCATCGGCGCCGCCTACACCAATTGCAACCATCCCCAGGCCCCCTGCGTTGGGTGTATGAGAATCGGTACCGATCATCATCCCGCCGGGAAAGGCGTAGTTCTCGAAGATTACCTGGTGAATGATCCCTGCACCCGGTTTCCAGAAACCAATGCCATACCTGGCAGAAACAGACTGGAGGAAATGATAGACCTCTCTGTTTGTTTGCAACGCCTGAGGAAGGTCATCATTCACTCCATCTTTGGCCAGAATCAGGTGATCACAATGAACTGTAGCCGGAACAGCAGTCGTGTCACGGCCAGCAATGATAAACTGCAGCAAGGCCATCTGTGCGGTAGCATCCTGCATAGCTACCCGGTCGGGCAGGAAATTCACATAATCAGTTCCCCGTAAATATGGTTCGGCAGGGAACCTGTCAGATAAATGGCCATATAAAACTTTCTCGGTCAGTGTCAGAGGCCTGTTCCATTGCTTCCTTGTGGTTTCCACCCCGGAAGCCAGTTTCCGGTAAGTTTCCCGGACCAGATTTAAATCGATCAGCATAGTTTAATTATTATATAACGTGAACACAAATTTACCAATTAAATATAATAAATTTGCAGGTGCAATAGACAGATGAATCAATCCCTTGAAAAAGAATAATTAACCATTGAAAAACTCAATCGTATGACTGGTGAAAAAATTACTATCAAAGATGGGAACCTGATTGTCCCTGATCATCCTGTGATTCCTTTTATTGAAGGTGACGGCACAGGCCCTGATATCTGGAATGCCAGTGTCCGCGTACTGGATGCTGCAGTAGAAAAAGCTTATAGCGGTAAACGGAAGATTATCTGGAAAGAGGTATTAGCCGGCCAGAAAGCATTTGACCAGACCGGGGAGTGGCTTCCCCAGAAGACGCTGGATACCATCAAGGAGTATCTGGTTGCCATCAAAGGACCTTTAACCACTCCTGTTGGAGGTGGGATTCGTTCGCTGAATGTGGCTTTGAGACAGATCCTCGACCTGTATACCTGTCTCCGCCCGGTCAGGTATTTCGAAGGCGTTCCCTCTCCGGTGAAACGGCCTGAGCTTACCAACATGGTGATCTTTAGAGAGAACGCAGAAGATATTTATGCAGGGGTAGAATGGATGGCCGGCACACCTGAAGTAAAAAAAGTCATCGACTTTCTTAAAAAGGAGATGGGAGTAAAAAAGATCCGTTTCCCGGAAAGTTCTTCAATTGGTATCAAACCGATATCCAAAGAGGGGACAGACCGGTTGGTAAGGGCAGCCATCGAATATGCCTTGAAACACAAACGTGGCTCCGTGACCCTGGTCCACAAGGGCAACATCATGAAGTTCACCGAGGGTCAGTTTAAACAGTGGGGTTACGATTTGGCTGAACGTGAATACAGTGATAAGGTCTTTACCTGGCAGCAGTACGACATCATCAAGGAAAAAGAGGGTGAAGCAGCAGCCAACGCGGCACAGAATGAAGCCATCAAAGCCGGTAAACTCATCATCAAGGATGTGATCGCCGACGCTTTTCTGCAGCAGATCCTTACCAGACCAGCAGAATATTCGGTCATTGCTACGATGAACCTGAACGGTGACTACATCTCCGACGCTCTGGCAGCGATGGTTGGCGGAATCGGAATTGCACCGGGAGCCAATATCAATTATATAACCGGTCAGGCTATTTTCGAAGCGACACATGGTACCGCACCCAAGTATGCGGGTAAAGACCAGGTCAATCCGGGATCGGTGATTCTCTCCGGAGTGCTGATGCTTGAATTCATGGGCTGGCAGGAGGCTGCCGACCTGATTATCAAAGGACTGAAATGTGCGATCGGCAAAAAACGTGTCACCTATGATTTTCATCGCCTCATGGAAGGAGCTACCAAACTGAAATGTTCGGAGTTCGGCGGTGAGATTATTGCGAATATGTGATACCCCTATTCATCAAACACCCCAATGTACCTGGCAATCACAAGCCGCTGGATCTCTGAAGTTCCTTCGCCGATCTGGAGGAGGCGCTGGTCGCGGTAAAAACGTTCAATAGGATAATCTTTCATCAGCCCGTATCCGCCATGGATCTGGACGCCTTCATCAGCCACTTCGCGGGCAATTTCTGAACAATAGAGTTTAGCCATGGCAGCTTCCTTCGCAAACGGTTTCCCTTCCGATTTCAGCCAGGCGCCTTTGTAAAGAAGATTCCGGGCCAGTTCGATCTTGGTCGCCATGTCGGCCAGTTTGAAGGTATTGACCTGGAAATGGCCGATGGGCTGCCCAAATTGTTTGCGCTCTTTCGAATACTGCAACGACATCTCAAATGCACCCTGGGCACAGCCGAGCCCCATAGCTCCGATTGCCAACCGGCCGCTGTCGAGTGTGTTCAGCATTATCTTTGATCCCTGACCACGTTCACCAAGGATGTTGGAGTAGGGCACTTTGCAGTCATCGAAATATAGTTCTGCAGTGTCGGAAGCACGCCACATCATCTTACCGTGCATAGGAACCCGTTTGAATCCGGGTGTATCGGCATCTACCAGGATAGTGGTAAACTCTTTCTTTCCGTTTTTTTCACCCGAAACAACCTGAACAGTGGTCCCTTTGTTGATCGAAGAAGCTCCGTTGGTAATGAAGATCTTTGACCCGTTGATGATCCAGTGGTCGTCTTCCACCCGGGCATTCGTTTTGGTGCCGCGTGAATCAGATCCGGCATCGGGTTCCGTAAGGCCAAATGACCATAGTGCATCCCCGGTCGTAAGCATGGGAAGGTACTTTTGTTTCTGTTCATCAGAACCGAAGTTCATGAGCGGGCCCATCCCCAGTGAAATGTGAGCTGCCAGTGTGGCCGCATGCGAACCGTCAATACGTGCGAGTTCCTCCGTAGCAATGACATAGGCAAGCATATCCATGTTTGAACCGCCATATTTTGTCTCAGTGATTAGCCCAAAAAGCCCCAGTTCTCCCATTCGTTTGGTTAGCTCCAACGAGAATTGGCCTTTTTCATCGAGTTCTTGCGCAACTGGACGGATCTCCCGTTCAGCGAAGTCCCGGACTGTCTTCCGGATCATTTCGTGTTCTTCGGTAACGTACATTAGTTAAAGATTCAAGGTTCAAGGCTTCCAGTCATCCAGCATCCAGCATCCAGCATCCAGCATCCAGCATCCAGCATCCAGCATCCAGCATCGAGCATCGAGCATCGAGCATCGAGTATCGAGTATCGAGCATCGAGCATCCAAATATACTAGTTCTAATTGAATATTTCACTGGCAAGCTCAAGGGATTTTTCAAAAAGTACAGGATCAACAGATGTCTGGACTTTTCGTTCATTCAGAAATCGGATCAGGTACTCCGTTCGAAGATTCCCCAACAACTCCTCTCCGGTCATAGGGCATCCACCAATGCCATGGATTACGGAATCGAATATCCGGCATCCGGCATCCCAGGCTGCTTCCACTTTTTGTTTCCAGCTTGCCGAAATAGTATGAAGATGCAAACCGAATTCAATATTAGTGAAAGCTGGGATGATCGTGGTGTAGACATCCCGGACCAGCTCGGCAGAGATCTCTAAAGAGACATTGGAAAGGGTGATCTGTCTGATACCCATTTCCCTCAGGGTGCTTATCGTTTTCAGAAGGATATCCAGGTTCCACGGATCTCCATATGAATTCCCGAATCCCATGGAGAGGTAGACAATCAGTAGCCTGTTCCTTCGGACTACTATATTCAACAGATCTTCAATCGTCTGAATTGCTTTCTCCGGGGTGGTATTGAGATTTTTCTTCAGAAAAACAGCCGAGGGTGAAAAGGGGTAGCAAAGATGAGTAATCCCGTCGACCTCTGTCACTTTCTCCGCTCCCTGGGAATTCACTACGAGTACCATCCCGTTTGATCGTGTATCTGCGAAATCGAGTTGTTGTATTACCGCAACGGTATCGGCCAGTTGAGGGATTAGATGCGGAGAGACCATGCTCCCAAGTTCCACAGTATCGAATCCTACCTTCAGCAACTCATTGAGATACCTGACTTTGCGATCGGTTGGGATAACATATGGCAGGCTCTGCATCGCTTCACGGGGCGATTCGATTATTCTGACCATCACCGGCCACTGAGAGATTTCGGGATACGCCCGTTCTTGATTGCTTCAGACCGGAGACGTCGACCCACGATACGTTCTACCATCTCGCCTGTCTCAATTACTTTATCTATGTCGAGCTGGGTATCGATCCCCATCTCATCCATCATCACAACCATATCCTCCGTAGAGACCAATCCGACAAGGTTTGGATCTTTGTAGTAATAAGCACCAGTTCCGGCAACGGGAACACCATCAACAAAGTTGGCCGGTTGTCCGCCGATACCACCCAGAGTTGATTCGTAATTGACCATACCTGCCTGCAAGGCGGCAAGCACGTTAGCCAGTCCCCAACCACGGGTTGTATGAAAATGGACAATCTGTTTCTCTACCCTGACACCTGAATCGAGCAACATAGAGAAATAGTTAAAAACTCTATCGGGAGAAGCAGAACCATCATGATCAGCGTGCTCTACGTCGTTGGCGCCGATATCCAGCCAGCGCTGGGTGAACTCAATGGCTTTGCTCAGCTCAGTCGGCCCTTCAATAGGACAACCCCAGATGGTACTTACTGTCCCGTTAACTTTCAATCCTGCATCATGAGCAAGCGGGATGTATTTCTCAGCCATCTTCCAATAATCCTCCAGGCTCAGCCCTGAGTTGGTCCGGTGGTGCGACTCACTTGTGGAGACCATCAGCAGGATACGATCAGGCCCCCAGCCCTCTTTCCTCGCTTCGATAGCACGTTCAATAGCACGTTCCCGGATGGTGATTACAGTTAACGAAACCTGGTCCAGAAGATGAGAGACCTTTTTGCTTTTTCTGATACCTTTCAGCACCTCATCAGCATCTTTAAACTGCGGCATTCCCTTCGGATTGCCCATGTTCGTCACTTCAATATGCCTGAAACCGCATAAAATCAACTGTTCAGCCAGCCAGATCTTTGCTTCTGTTGGAATGAACTTCTCTTCGTGCTGAAATCCATCCCGTACCGTAATATCACCAAGGGTTACTTTCTTTGGAAAATTCATATACTTGTTTTTCGCTATTCGCTATTCGCTTTTCATATTACTGTATTTCGCTATTTCCCTTAATGACCTTAATGACGAAACACACTATACCTGCATCTCCGGAATTTCACCCTCCACGATCAGGTTTCCTTCTGTCGCGTTTTGTATCTCTTCGACACTGACTCCGGGAGCTCTTTCAACCA
>JACNKI010000156.1 GCA_014382125.1 Bacteroidota bacterium
GTTACATTCGTTTCTTATGATGCAACTAATTGGGAAATAAAGTAAAGCAATAAAATAAATATATTATGAAAAAATTTAAGATTAAAGACGGGAAACTGGTCAAAACAGAATCAGTAGATACCGAGTTCACGATTGAAGAAATCGAGAGGAAAATTGAAAGCACTTTGCAAAACATTCAAAACCAGCACGACGATATTGCCCGATTTCAGGCAGAACTTGACAAATGGAACGCTTTGAAAGCCGAGTACATAAAACTCAATAAATAGGTTTTCGGAAAATCTAAGCGACCTAAGAAATGATAAATGGAATGGAAAGATATATGGAAAAAGGTTCTTGTTTCGATAATTGTGGCTTTCATTCTCTTTGTTGCAACAGGAGCAGGGACATTGACATATTTCTACTGGAAGTCGAGTATCAAGATGGAAATCCATCAGGAGAGAATGGACGAGCTGAAAGCCAACGATGAGGAGATAAAAAAATTAGTAATTGGATTGAGGTTACAGTTTGCAGCACATAGTGCAAAGATGGAAGGTGGAGATGAAAGAGATCAACGAAGAGCAATGGACACAGAGAGAGCATTGATATTTGAAGAGGACATGGAAAAAGAAGGAGTCGAAAGAGATATGGCAGATGGAGTAATAGTATTTGATAATCATTAAAAATATAAAGAGATGAATTTATACATAACCGATCAGATGATTTCTGTCACTGGTGATGGCGGTGGATCACGGGATATAGCAACAAGTTCTATTGAAAGTGTTGTCATAAAAAAAGAAGGCACCACGCACAATATTATTTTCATGTTTTCCAGTGGGACATACTATTCCCTGTTGAGAAGCGATATAACGCATTATTTTCTCAACGGTGCGGAGGTAACGCCTGTCCCGGCCATTACGGTCATACGGACGACCTTACAGGGCATCCTTCCTGTTGGAGTGACGCAGATCATGGAAGTCTCTGTCACGGCAGCCGCTAATGCGGGACTTACGACACTGGCAACCATAACCACTCAACCGTGCCTTCTCAAGTCCATCGTAATTCACTCTGACGGTGCAACCACAGCAGACCTTACAAGTGCTGCTGTCAAAGGAGGCGCATCCCAGGTAAAAGAATTCATCAGTGCAGCAACGGCTGCTAAAGCCAATATAGATGCAGCCAATGAACAGGTCTCATGGACGGGTGCTGCGAGGCTTCCGGCAACAACAACAATCGTTATGGATCTTCAGGGTACCGGTGCAACGGCAGTAGACCTCACCGTGACCATAGAATACATACCCTGTGTAAATGGAGGATATTTAGCATAATTAGTAGTAACCAAAATTAACAGTATGAAAACCTTTGGAAAATGGATTATCGTAATTTTTATTGCAGCCGTATTGACGGTATTTACAGTCGTAGCATTTGTTCAAGGAGAACAAGCCATTGCTGGATGGATCATGGTAGCACTTGATGCAGCCGTTATTGTATTCGTCCTGATCAAATGGGCGAAATTCGCAGATTGGTTAAAACCTAAAAAGAAGAAAAAATGAAAGCATATGAAATTATTATGATCATCTTTGCGAGTGTAATCGCATTGATATCATTGATTATGATGTTCCGTAATTATAAGAGAAGGGATGATGATTCTCTCGGGTACTTCCAGGAGCTTGTTCTTGGGCCTGACGGAAAAACATACAAAAAATTCTCTTCAACGACATTTTTGAGTTTCCTGTTTGCGTTGTTTCTTTTCATGGGAGACCTGGTGTTTATCACCGTCATTGCGGATAATGTCGGAAATGAAAAAGTAAACTGGCAGTTCAATGTTACGTTTATGATTTTCAATGTATTCTTTATCCTTGGTGTATTTGCTCCAAAGCAGTTAAAGAACATTGACTATAAAGAGTTGATATCTATCATTAAACCAACAGGGAAATGACATTTTTAATTATTCTATTAGTATTATTGACTATTGCCGGAATAGGCAAATCAATTATGGATACTTTACAGTTTCACTTTTCTGCCTCTATTTTTAAGAATAAAGGGCATTGGTGGAATCCAAAAGATAGCTGGAAAAACAAATATAAGAATCGTGATCCAAACCAAGGAGAGGCATTTCCCGGCTCCACAACGATCTTTGTCTTTGTAACGGATGCTTGGCATTTCTTTCAATTTATCTTCCTTCAGAGCTTGTTTATTTCGATAATTATGTATCGTTTAAGTGAGTACTCTATGACATATTTCGGATGGTGGGGTTATATTATTGATTTTCTGATTATGTCAATATTGTTTCGAATTGTATTTCAATTATTTTATAAATTATTCAGCAAATAGAAAAAGATGATTTTTAAATTAGATGCAGAAGCAGATGCAATCCTGACGGAATTGCTCGATATGGCACTCAAAGCCGGTGGCATGTCAAACAGAGAACTGGTGAATTCAATTATGGCTGTTAAAGAGGTTGTACCGGATGAACCAAAGAAAAAGATACTATTGAAATCGGAAAATCCAGAGAAAAAATAAAAAATCAAATATCAACATGATGGAAATCTATGATGAGTTAAAAAAACGGGTCTATTGGGTTTTGAAAGGAATCGCAATAGTTTATGTTGTTGCATTTATTTTAATTCTCGTTCATGCACTATCGTAAACCAAAGCAAAATGGAACAGTTTTATGGGATACTAATCTCTGTCCTTTTGGGATTGTTAGTTATAGCAATAGGACTACTTATTAGAGTGTTTTTGTTAGCACAAAAAAAACTCGTAGAAAAAACTGACAAAGATCACGATGAAATTATCCGCCTTCAATGTGGATTTAAAAAGATTCATGATATGGCGGTGGAAAATAAAGATAAAATCTCGCAGACCAGGAAAGAACTTCATGAAATTGAAAAGCAAAAACCGTGAAATTAACCGTAAATAGGTTCGTTGACAAGAAAAAGGATTACACCGATGGGATGTTCTATTTCGATGGGGTCTATTTTTGCGATACCCTTGAAGACCCGGTGAGTGATCACAACAAGGACGGTGATCTGGATGATCCGGGGGAAGGGAAGATATACGGTGACACGGCTATTCCTTACGGTATCTATAAGTGTATGTATACATGGTCTCCGGCATTCAAGCGGTTTTGTTTATTGATCATACAGGTAAACCACTTCACCGGCATCAGGATCCATGGAGTAAAGACAAAGAAAAACACGAAGGGGTGTATCGGTGTCGGGGAGAAGATCATGTCCGGACAACTAAAGAACGGCCCCGCTATCTCGAAGCGATTGCATGAGGTTGTTTACGAGAGATGTGTAGAGAAAGATGAAAAAGGAAAACCGATAGAATATTTTGATAAAACATATGGAAGGGCGTATAAGCTCAAAGAGGAAATAACCATTCAAATCATATAGAGATGAAGATAAAAGAGTATATTTATCTGATCGTGGTAATCCTTTTGCTCGGAGCATCAGGATTTTTCATTTTCAAATACTTCTCTTCGGAGAAGAAGCTCAAGACAGCGATCATAGAGAGAGATACATGCTGGAACGCACCCGAGAAGACTATTTATAAAGATACGACCATTTACACAAAAGATACAACACGCCCCGAACCGAATCAGTCATTACTTCAGGAGATATACAGGCTTCAGGACAAACTTGAATTTATTTCAAAACAACCGGGAGATACTGTCTGGATGGAAAAGGAAGGCGTAGTGGATACGGCAGAGAATTTCTATTCGGAAAACTATATCGACAACGGATTCCGGTTGCACTGGGAGGCGATGGTCAGGGGAAGGATCAAATGGATAACATTTCCTGAATACACGTACCCTACAAAATGGACGATCAAGACCGTTGATACGTGTATTGCCAAGCCGCCAGAGTATAAACCGTTAAGTTTCTGGGGGATGGAACTGAACCTTCTGGGCAATACGATAGATAAGTTCCCCAACATCGATGTCGGTGTCTGGTGGTCTATCAAAGATCGTGTAAGACTGGAAGCAGGAGGACAGGTAAATTTATACCATGAAGAGGTCTATGTGCGTTTAGGCATTGCGATCCCATTCAATAAGAGGAACAGGAAGTAAGAGAATCAAACGTTCGTTAGAACGGCTTAAATCGAATAACAATGTGTAAAAGAAGAAGGAAAAGGAGAAAAAAAAGATAAATGAGTTTTTTGAAATTAGTTGACAAAAAGGTTGTCTGCACCGAAGAAGGGATGACCTTATTTGAAGTCAAGCGGGTTTACAGCCGAGACAAGACAGATGCAAAGAAAGAGTTCTTTCATGCGGTGATTACAGCAATATATTATCTCTTCAAACCAAGGGGGTTATATTGGAACAAACCGCTTCAGGAGAGGATGAAGATCGTAGACAAAGATCACCTGAAAACTCACAAATGGAATAAACTGCTCGAATCCAATGGGGTGCAGGAACTTGCGGATAAGTATATCGAGCTTTGCCAGACAGTGAATGAGCAGTTGGAAGAAGGATTCAAAGAAGATGTTTATGCACTGTTGAAGATGATGAAAGATGTTCCGATGAACATCGAGTACAAGATTGAGAAAGGGACGGAAGTCCTCAATGAAGACGGTGATCTCGTTAAAACAAAAGTTGAAAAGATAATCATCATACCGAATATAGAAGAGAAGAAAAAGATGATCGACATGGGGATCGCCCTGTCAAAAGCACTGAAGGATGTCCAGGCTAACTTAAAAGAGGAAGCCGACGAGAGGGAGAAATTGGAAGCAGAAACGAGAATTTACGACGAAAGAAACAGCAGTAAAGAATGAAGTTTGTAGACACAAAGAGGTTCAGTCCAATTATTTATGAAAACGATGTTCCGCATCCAAGGGATCTCTATTGGCAAAATCCGAAGATCATCCCGAAGACAAAGCGTGAGTTTGTCCGTTTCTGCAAGAGAAAAGGAATTATCATTGACAAGCCATGGTGGGATCGTCAACGTCAACGGTGTATGAATGGGTATAGTGTCGAAGAGGCATGTGTATGGGAAGGTGGAGATGTTTTTGTTGATGGATGGAATATGGATGTCAATGATGACGGTAGCAGATATATCAGGAATCTGAAAATAACCATTCCGTCTGACCGAACAATATCTATTACAGAAAAGCATTATTTCTATTTAAATCTCTGGAAGATTATTCGTGAAGACAGGCAACTTGAAAGGAAGATCCTTGGAAACCCGGATTTCTCCGATCTTAGTTTTGAAAACTGGTGGGTAAGAAAAAGGATGTTTCTTGAGAAACTGGATAATCTTTGGGCAAAATGTAGACAAATTGGACTTTCAGAAGAGAGTGCATGTGACTTGGCTTATGCATTGTTTTTTTATGATGATGTTCAGCTTGCTATCGTAGGCGGAGAAGACATCTACAACGAGAATACGATGAAGATGCTCAAGCGTGGGTTGAAGTCGATGTACAACACCCAGTTCTACAAAGAACTCGCTGTCGATAAAGCAGATATGATGATTACAGAATACACAGGTGCCGAAGTCTACTCCCGTACTGCCAATAATAATCCCCAGGTGTTGAGTGGTCTTACCCCTTATAGTACAAAACTCGAAGAGATTGGTATTATGAAAGAAAAACTTTGTACTGAAATTGCAGAGTTTGTAAAGCCTTCTCTTAAAGCCGGTGGTCGTAAACTTGGATTTATTGATTATATTGGAACTTCAGGAGTTATGGAAGATGGTGTATTCGATATTGAGAGAATGATCTACAATCCAAAAGCACATGATATCCTTGAATTTGAAGACCTCTTCTCACGGGAACCTGATCATAATAAGATGACAGGATATTTCATTCCTGCTTGGAAATTTGAAATTGTTGATGAAGATGGAAACTCATTGAAAGAGGAATCCATTAAACAGATAAAAGCGGATATTGCCAAAAAAGAGAAACATGAACAGGCAATCGCTAAAGCATCTAAACCGATTCATCTTGAAGACATGTTCGACCTTCAGGGCGGTGGGTTCTTCGGGGATGTGATCACTTCCTGGTGCAACGAAACCAGGTCACGCATTGTAAAGAACAAAAAGCACCAGGTCATAGAACGTGGGTTCCTTCACTGGAAGAACAAAAAACAACCACTGCTGGGATGTGATTGGGAGCCGGATGAAAGAAACGGGGACATCCTTATTTTCGAACACCCGGAGAGAGACGAACTCGATCAGCCGATACCGGGACTCTATTGCGTAGGCACCGACTCTTACGACCAGGACGAGGCAAAGACTTCAAGCTCAAAGCTCGCATGTTCCGTTTACAAGACCTATAATTACACCAAACCGTTTGAAGAGAACGTGGTATCGAATGAGTTCGTGGGATTATACCTTGACAGGCCAACAGTCGCACACGGGGGGAGAGAGGTGGCATATGAGAAGACGGCACAGATGGCTGTCTACTTCGGTGCATACAATCTGATTGAATATTCAAATCTGCTTATCTTCCAGTGGTATGAAGACAACGGCCTTGCAGGATACCTGAAAGAGAGGCCGGATCTTGTGATCGCCAATATGGTAGAGAAATCCAATGTAAGCAATAAATTCGGTTTTCCGAAGAATCTTGTTCCTTATGGACTGAAGATGCTTCGGGACTGGGCATCGGACGAAGACAATGTAAGAAGGTGCAAATGGACTGAACGCTTACATGCGTGGGCGCAATATAAGATTGACCCGAATTACAACTGCGACATCACGATTTCGGATATGTTATGCATCGTCTCGGCAGAGAACGACAAATTGGGTATCATGTCTTCGCAGAAGAAAAAGAGGCCGAGAAAGAGGTTAAGAGGATATAAGGAAGTGAACGGAGTATTAACTCAAATCTATACAGCATCATGAATGTTGACTTAAATACGCTTTCCAAAACGGAAACAGGGCGTAAACGGATTTTAAAGGAGATTGCTGCTTATGCAAATACAGTCCCAAAAGCTAACGACAGAGTATGTTGGGAGCTTTATAACAACCAGATCGATAAAACTCAATTTGACTATCTTCGAAAATACGGTGGATATGAATTACCGGCCAAGGTGAAACATATCCCCAAGCAACGGCCATACATCGAATGGCTTACATCACGGCAGGCACGAAGGGCATTTCTGTTCAGCATCTCTGCTGTTGATAACAAGAGTCTTGAAAGAAAGATCAAAAGCCAGGCCAAAACCCTTGTAGAGAAAAATCTCGCCAAGTACAAAAAGAATTTCTTCGAATACATTGGACGTATCCAGATGCTTGAACAAAAGCAACAGGAGATCATAAATTCATTGAGCCAGGAGCCAAAGAACGAAGAAGAAGCTGCTATGATACAGCAGGCACAGGCGGCATTACCGCAGATCAATTCCCAGATCGAATATATCAAAGATGCCATCAAGGAGATACAGGTATTCAACCAAAAAGAGATCGATAAACTGAAAAGGTATTTCGCCTATGAAGACAAAGATCATGTTGAAGAGCTTGCACAGAAGGCCATGCGTTCATACAGGCGTGAGATGCAGCTTCAGCTTGAATCACTTCAGAACTTCATTAACTTCTGCGTCACGGGAAGGGAGTACTACTATGTTGATTATGTCATTGGTGATCGCAAGCCTATCTACAAACATATCCCGCCACAGAAAGTATTCTATCCTAACGTAGAGGGAGTCCAGTGGGTTCAAGACCTTGACTGGGCCGGTTTTGAAGAGAAGATGACATACAGCAATGTAATGTCCAACTGGGGGCATCTTTTATCATCGGACGACAAGATCAACCTGAAGAATTACGATGTCTCGATGAATGTCCAGGACGGGGTGTTTATCCCGACAGAAACAGACGGTGCCATCTATCACCCTGACGCACTTCCATCGGGTACAAGTCCGATGACAGGAGAGGGGATCTCCGTTAAGCGTGTATGGTGGTTGTGTGAACGTACCATCAGGGCAATCCAAAAGCCAAACCCTTACCGCAAAGGGAAATTCTTCACTAACTTCATCGACAACGAAGAGGTCATCCGTTCAACCGATTATTCCTACAATAACTCCAAGCGGATGTGGAAGAACAAAGAGAATAATAGTATCATGTATAAGGAGTCTGAAGTCAAAACGTACAATCCGAAAAAAGGGGAACGCTACGAGGTGAGATATGTTTATGACCGGTACAAGGGCGTTATCATCAATGATCAGATTTTTATCAGCGAGAAAGATCCTGTACAGCCACGTTCAATCGACAATCTTTCAACTGTCCCTCTTCCTATCGTCGGCCCTACATTCAACAGCCTGACAAATCAGCCGTATTCCCTTGTATGGTCAACGAAAGAACTTCAGGAGACCTATGACATTGTTTTCTACCATCGTGATCTTATGCTGGCTGTTTCAGGAACAAAGACTCTTCTGATGGACATCCTGCAAAAGCCTGATGACATCGATGATGATGAATTCGAATACCAGAAGAAAATAGGGAATGTGGATATAGAGTCCCGAAAGACGGGAGTAGGACATCAACAACCCACCTTCAACCAGTTCCAGGTTCTCGACCTCTCCCTTTCAAATTCGATACAATATTTCGACAGGATACTTGAAAGTATCGATGCCCAGATAGGACTTGTCATGGGAATCACCCGACAAGCCATGGGACAGACGGTGAACTCCGACCAGGTGGGGACGTTCGAGATGTCCCAGCAGAGTACGTTGCTGATAACGGAGATACTGTTTGCACGACACGATGAGATCGAACGACAGGCACTTACCGCCCTGTTGCACCTTGCCAAGACGTATTGCTTTGACAAGGAAGCCATTCTTCAGATAGTAGATCCCGATGGCGGGAACGAGATCGTAAGGATTCCAGGCGGAGTGTTGAACCTTGCAGACTTTGAGATCATTGTATTCAACAATGCCAAAGAGGAATCTAATCTCAACGAACTAAAGCAACTGGCACTCGCCAATTACCAGAAAGGATTGATCCCGTTCCATAATTTTGTCTCGATGTATAATGTCGAGAGCTTGAAGGAACTGGAAAAGATGAGCCAGTATTATTCCGAGAAGGCCGAAGAACTTCGTATCCAGGCAGAAAATGCTACCCTTGAAAAACAGAAACAGATCACCCAGGAAGCAGAACAGATGAAAGCAGATATGGTGATGATGGTTGAAAAACAAAAGGAGAACGTAGAGAAGATGAAACTTCAGTTCGAAGGTGCCAAATTGGAATACGAGAAATATGTTGACGGTGTGAAACAGGACTTCGAAGACCGCAAGCTCGAACAGGAGAAACTACTCAAACTCTATGAACTTAACAATGAGGCCATGTCAGAACAGGGCGTATTGGCAATGAATGACAAGCACGCTACGGTAGATGAAAAGATCCGTATGCTTCAGCTTGAACTGGAAGCGATCCAGATGACATTCGATAAAGACAGTGCAGACAAAAAGAATAAAGTCGAGGATAAGAAGGCAAGTAAAATGGTCAAGGAGCATGTGTCAGATAAATAATATGTCGTGGACATCGATTATAAATATCTTGAATACCTTATAGATATTATAGAAGGGAAAAAAATATTAACTGATGATTTAAAGAGAATTGTGATCAAACAAGGGAGAAAAAGAATTAAAAATGAATGCCTCTTAAACCAGCGTAAATGCGCTAAATTGGAGAAACTTAAAAAATAATATTGACTTTTACATGTTATATGTAGTAAATTTGTAATAATAACCAGAAAAAAAGAGAACCATGACAACAGAGAATCAAGAACAAAGTACAGAACAGCAGAATCAAGGCCGTAGTGCCGAAGAGATAGCTGCTGAAGTTACGGCTGATTTAGCCGGAGAAGATTATGTAACACCAGGATCAGACCAGAGCCAGGAGCAAGACGATATGGCCGGAAGACAGAACTTGCCGCCCGAACCGGGAGAAGGCGAAGGGGCCGGTGGTGATGATGATGCCGGAAAAGAAAAACCCGTTGCCAGCACAGAAAAGCCGGGCGACAAAGTAGCAGATAGCCCTAAGTATAATCCGTTCTGGGATGAGTTCAAAGCTGCCGGTGGGACGATACCGGAAGCAATCATCAAAGGGGAACTGGAAGATGGAAAAACCGAATTACAGTATTATAACGAAGAGGTTGCAAAGGGCGTTAAAGAACCCGAAGTGACAGATCCTTTTCTTAAAGGATACAATGAGGCTGAAGACAAACAGGCATACCTTAGAAATCACACAGAGGCACAGGAGATTATGAACCTGGATGAAAATGCCGGACTAAGAAAGTTATGGAGCAGCCAGAAGGATGATAAAGGGGAACGCCTTATCACCGATGAAGAGATCGATCAATCATTAAACGATATGACTCCCGCTAAAAAGAAAATGGAGTGGCAACAGGCCAAAGAGCAGATTACTGCTAACCAGACCAAGATAGCGGAACAACAAAATGCTGACAGAAAACGAGAGTTTCTTGATAAACTTCCAGAATACAACAAAGAACGTGAAGTTCTTGTCGGCAAGACTCTTATCCAGGTCGATGACATGAAGGATGCCGGTGGCATTCCGATCACGGATGAGTTTCGTGATAATTTCAAAAAGGATTTTCTTGCATTAAGCAATATCGAACCCGAAACGGGACAACCATTAATTAATCACTGGTTATCAAAAGACCAGAATGTATTTGAAGCTTTATTAGCACATCAACTTGTGTTCAAAGACAAGGAAGTTGCAGGATTTTTGTCCAACTTTAAAGAAGATTATAAGCAGAACATTCTCAACAAAACGAATTTGAACAAGAAAGAGAAGCCAGGGTCTACACCAACAACGGTGAAGAGTGACCAAGATTTTGCATAACTTTAAAAGATAAAACAAATGAGACTATTACCAGGACAACCACCTGATGTAGCCGGTGAGAGCATCACCAGTTACTCGCTGATGGCTGCTGCTGTAAACAATCCGGATATTCTTTCAAGAGTATGGCAAGTTTACAGGGAAGAAGATGCTTCTCCCATATCAGCCATCCTTGCTTCAAGGGGATACTTTACTAAAGGTCTCCGTGAAAATACATTTAATTCGAGTTTCCGCACAGTGGGATCAAACCACATCATGTACCCGATTGCGTCTACGAACATGAGGAAATTGCGTTTTGCTGCTAATGCCAGTGGCCTGACCTATTCTTCCGCATCGTATTCAACAAAACCGGGATACAAGGGAACACCCTTCTACATCTATCTCGATTCCAACTGGGCAAGGCCCAAAGAGGTAATCGAATTGGATGACAACAAGACACAGCTTTATGTTTACGATTGGGAAGAACCCGTAGAAGTTGACGGTGTATGGCGTTACGAGGTAAAACTCGTCACCCGTGAGATCGAAGACTATGTTGATACGGATCTTCTGGCCGAAAACAATGAAGCTGGTGTCGGAATGACCGCTTACGAGCATGACTTCTCGGAAACCGGTTCAGAGAAATATACATTTGATGGCTGGGGACACGCTTACCTGAACCTTCAGCGTATCAAAATGTCATTCTCCGGAACCGCACAGGCTATGAAGACATCGAAAGACTGGTATGCTTTCCAGAACTCAAAAGGGATGGCAAAGACCACATATATTGAGCAGGCAGAACGTACCATGTACAAACGTGCTTCTCAATACCATGAATACCAGCTCGTATTCGGTAAAGGAACCGTAACTGTTGACGGAAACGTATTTCTCCATGATAAGAAAGGTCGTGAGATTATGATGGGAGATGGATTGCTTTATGGTGGAGATGGTGCTATTGACCGTCCTATGACTCACAAGGGATGGACAATGAAGTACCTGGAAAGCCTGATGCGTGACGTTGATGTACGTGCCGGACATGATGGCAAGAAAGAAGCTGTCGTTGCCGGTGGATTCTCAAACATTGCCGGTCTTTTCAAAATGTTCAAGGACGAAGGTTATGAAACCATGAACAACAATGTTGAAGGAAGCGGTTCAGAGAAAGGAATCAACATGGATTACTCTTACTTTGAGTGGATGGGTGTTCGCATCATCCCTGTAAGGTATCGTTGGTTCGACTCTGTTGCAAGGCCGACAAAATATATGTCAAACGGAGAAGCTAAAGGATCATGGGACGGACTGATCATTCCACTTGGAAAGACAGAATCCGGTGACAACATGGTTGAACTTATTCAACTGCGTCCACCCGCCAAAGGTTCCGTATCCGGGATCAATAAAGGTGGGGCAATGGCTTCCAGTGTCGATGGCGAAAGCCGTCATTTCTTGTGGCAGTCAGGTATTATCAGCCGGACAAATATCTACCGTCTGTTCATGCCTTACGCAGCTTAATATAAACAGATAAAAGATAAAAGAAAATGAGAGTAGAGAAAAAAGTAAGGATCATAGCCTTAGAGAAAAGGTACCGACAAAACGTGTACCCGTTTGCTGTATCATTCAACCAGACTACCGGAGAATTTATGACCGGACAGGACTTGTCCTATGAAAAGATGACAGGCAAGACGGCACTGATAAAATCAGAGAAAGCGGCTTTGGGAAATGAAAGACCGTTTATCATCAATCCAGACAACCATTATCCACTGAAACACGGAAGGACATTTAACATTTCGTATGACGAGGATGATAAGGGAGTAAGGGTTTATGATGTTGCGAAGGATCATGCCGAGTTTGATTTCTTTGAACTTCAGGCCGAAGTAGCCAAGGATAAAAAATCATACAAGAGAGGAACCCACTATTTCTATATCGAAGATAAAGAGAAAGAGGCGGAATTTCAGTTGATTGAAAATGACAAATGTTTTGAAGCAGAGAGCCTTATGCGTAACAAGACGGCCTCTGGTCGTTATGGTGACGTAATCATGCTTTTGAACATGTATGCTCCTGGTTACAACCTTGACCCTGCGGTTTTGTCTGAACTTCAGATGAAAGCGCATATCATTGATGCCTGTCGGAAATTCCCGGATGTGATTCTAATGTTCGGAAAGAAGGAAGTCGAAGAGATTGTATTTGCAGCAAAACTGGTAAAACACAACATTATTGAACGTAAGAACGGACTTGACTTTTATTATAAAGGTGATTTCATAGGGACTACGATTGAAAGTGTTCGTGAATATCTGCGTGATCCTAAGAAAGCTGAACTTGTCACAAAATGGGCAAAACAAATTGAGAGTAAATAATGTCTAACAGCTTAGTATAATGAGCAACGAACTTATCATTACATCAGAGGATGCTTATATGAGCTTTCTTGATGGCATAAGGCAAACGAGCCAGGTCACTGTCGTTCCGGCAGTGTTCAACCGGATTATTAACCGGAATGTCGTTCAGTGGGTGAAAAATAAGCTTCCTCTGGTAGAGTTCTCCCAAAAGAGAATTGATGATTTGGATATCCTTAGAATCGATACCGGTTCTCCGGTGGCAACACAGGTACATGCATCCAGTTATCCAGTGATCGCATCGACTACTGCTTATGTGTTTCCGATTCCGACCAGTTATGATGCAGAGTCATCGGGTATGCTTATGGATGGTGATTATCCCCTCTATATGCATGGCTTAAATGCCTTATTCCGTATTGACGCTGATGATGAATGGGACAGGGCAAGGATAATGCGTTCAGACCAACGGGCAGTGAACATGGAAAGATCCTATCGTATTCCGAGCAATGACAGGCTGTATTACGAAAAACGTGGTACGTCGATCATTCTTATCGGGAGTACATTAAGTCACTCGCAGCTTCGTCTGGAATATATCCGGTATCCAAAAAAGGTTGTTTATTCTGCAACGGCTGGTGATAATATTAACCCGGAATTTAGTCCATCACAGAACAAAGAGATAGTTGATCAGACGATTAGAGAATTCCTGGAACGCAAAGGCGATCCGAGATACAAGTCATTTCTCAACGAGGAGATGATCAACCAGCAAGGTAATTAATAGTAAACACAAACCTTAAAATTAACAACCATGAGTTTAGGTGGAAATTTAACGTACAAAGACAAGCCGATTCTTATCAATGAATTGACAGTTGCCGATCTCGGTGTTTACACCGATGGCGTAACAGGCGCAAAAATGCTTTTGTTTAAAAAGCATGGAATAACTATTCCTTGGGCTACAACAAACACGGTGTCACTGTCAAAGACGAATGACGGCTTAAAAAAAGGAGTATTGGTATCAATATCTGCTCCTTCACCATGCGAAGACTGTAATTACGATTACGCTCTGGAAATTATCAAAAAGGTCAAACGCCCAGGCGTAAAGAATGACGACCTTTACGGAAAATCTCGTTACTATGGTAGTGATATCGCTGCAATTATGACACCTTCGGGCGGAGAGTTGACAGATACCGATAAACTTACCATGGAAGACCAGATCATCACGGACATCACCAATGATTCCGGACTCGGACAACGGGAAGCCGGTATTGTTGATGCACACCGTCTTTATATTGTTACCGTAACTGCCGATATGAGTGTAGATAACGGGGCAATTACATTAACAGATTCAGCCGGGACAGCTACAACCGTTACCTTAGATGGAGCTACGATTGGAGCAAATGTCCATCTTATCAACAATGATTCAACAGTCAATGTTTATGTTGAAGCATTTGCTGCATCTGCAACGACCATTGGAGTTATGTCTAAGGTTGCCGGTGGTCTGTTTACTGCTGCTGATGGTAATGACACAACAGAGATTTTTCCAGATACACGTTATATCGTATTATTGGCAAAAGAAATTGCTGACCAGTTCGAAGTCCGTTTCCCGAAAGACTACGCAACTGTTTATCCGTTCCATTTGTTTAATATTGATGTAACGACACATACTGCTGCTGGAATGTCCGTTTGGGCCAATGGCGTTGAAATGGCAACAGGTGATGGTGGTATTGCCACAATGACAGAAGCCGGTTATGTTGCAGATGTCAATACAGCGATTGCTGCCGGTGGATATGCCTCTTTAGACTTAACAGGCGGATCAATCCTTTACATCTTTGGACTGATCACAATTACCACAATGAAGGTGACTTATACCAGCGCATCGAATACATTTGTAACGACCTGGGGATATTCCCGAGGGCAGTTTGCGTCATTGGATGCCGATGAGGTATTTGAGGTATTCTCACAACTGCGTCATCTCGGGAAGTTGACTCCGAATGTGAGGATCACACAACCGGCACTGGCATCAAGCTGGAATAAGCTGGTGTTCAGGAATACTTCAACGATTGGAAACATGCATGGAGCCTCACACTCTGACGGTTATCGACAAGAGATTGTGCTTTATCTCATCCAGGGATACGGGGCAACGGACTTGTGGGATGCAAGTAACCTGATGTGGGAAAACAGTGCTGATGCTGTTGCTGGCGGTGGATCATGGACTGCCGATGATAATATCAACGACATCATCACCGATTGGGGTTATACTATCACAACGATTGAGTAATATCAATCCGGATTCTTCAAAAGAGGGGGCGGGGACTCTCTCTCCCTCTTTTTTTTAATCATTAAAGATAGAGGCCATGCAACTGAAAAAAATCATTGACCAGGTTTGGGAAGAGATCGAAGACTTTGGTATTTCCGATGATACACCATTGGATTATGAATACTTAAGGGATATTGCCATAGGATGCAATATTACCCTTATGGGCCAGAGTATCGAACGCAACGAATCCCTTGACAGCTATTATTTCATCACATCATGCAACCAGGTGGAATGTTACGAGGTATCCTGTACAATCGAAGGGATCACCTTTAACGCCACGGGAGACCTTTGGGTGATAGATCTTCCGCCACTGGTAAAAGACATCGGGTGGAAGAATATCCGGTACCTTGGCGTTGCCATGCTGGAAAAAGGACTTACACGAAAGACCATTGAAGGGTTTATGTCTAATATTGGGAACCGTTATTCATCGGACTATCCTATCTATACTGTAATTGGAGATAAAGCTATCATCAAGAACGGCCCGACGAAAGGATTTACTTTCGCAACGCTTGTAGGCGTACTCACCGATGTCACACAGGCAGATGACTGGCCTGATAATGATGAAGCGGAATTCCCGACACCATCGGTTGTTAAATTAAAGATGCTGATGAAAAAGAATATCATGGCCGGAAAAACCCGTCCGGATCTCATCCATGATGCTCAACGTGCTATGCCGATGGCTGAAGGGCAACAACAACAGAGAGAACAACCTAAACAGGAGAAGTAATGCCTTATGTGATAGAGTTCATAAACAATGTTGAAGTCGAGGGGCAGTGGTTCCTTCAGGGGTGGCAGTTTGAGTTCACCGGCCCTGAACGGACAAAGAAAAGCTGTACCGACTGCAATGCAACCATTGACAGGTATATCGATTATTATACGATCACTTATGATGGCGTAGAGTACACCGAAGTACCGGCTGATTGCGTATCGAAGAGGTTTGTCCGTGAGATCGAAACGGACATGAGGACATCGCAGGAGAAATACATCGATGAAGTGACAACGGACAAGTCTGTACGTGCAGACGGGACTACGGATTATGTACAGGCGGCAAAAGACTATCTTGATATCGATATTGCAGCCAAGAACAACGTCAACCAGGCTGATCTTGCTATGCAGGACGATTTGAGACAGATGATCGAGAACCATCAGCAGAGGGTTGCTGATTCAGGAAAGGAGAAAAATAAAATAGGAGTAAATCAACCGGAAGATGCCGAAACGTCCAGTTAAATATAATCCAGCCGATAAAAAGTGGATGCATATAAAGCATGTGTTCGATGAGATGAATTATGATTGGGTGAATCAACTTATCCGCAGGATGCCGTATTCACATCAGAGGAAGCGTTTCTCATGCCGTAAGGTGGCAGGACAATGGATTGGCTCTTATATTATCAAAAGACTGTATGAACTCGCTACCGAAGATATGATTTATAATAATGCGGAGTATGTGTTCAATCACGAGGAAAAGCATCATCTGAAGCTACGCATAGCAGAGCAGAAGTCATGGAAGTTCAGAAGCATGGCACCAGGGCAAAAGAAATTTTTTATCCCGTTCTGTCTTGTGTCGGAACGATTCTGGAATACGTATAAGCTTGTAATCACAATGCGGTTCGGCTGGTATGCGTTCAAGAAATTCCGTACAGAGTACAAAAACGGGCATCAATGGGAATTAGTACCTAACGTAAGACAAAATGGCTCATAACTCACGATATACGGATCATTATACCGTAATGGCAGCGATCTCAAGGATGATCAAAAATAAACCGTTCCAGGAACAGGATATCGTGGAGTGGTGTCAATTCGTTGAACTCGATTGTATATCGAAGACTTCAACGATGTATACCTACATTGAAGTTGAACTTGAAGTCAACAACCAACGTGCGTTCCTTCCGTGCAATCTGCATCGCCTGCTGGATGTTTATACTATTGCTGAAGATTACACTTCACGGGTACCGTACACGAATGTCGGATCGTTCATTTCACTTGATCCCGATAAAAGCTATGATTCCGTCTATATTGATTACAAAGGGACTCCCGTTGATCTCGATACCGGTGTTCCGTTGATCGTCCGTGGGCATGAAGATGCATGCGTGGCATATTGCGTGTGGTGTATGTATCTTGAAGACATTTATGATGATAAAGTATCCGTTGATACAAAGAACCGTATCGAAAAGCGAAAGGACGATGCTATTCTGGCCGCCAAGTCAAAGAAGTGGAGATATCTTGACCGTGAGGATGCAAATAAGCTGATGCGTATTAAGTTCAATATGTTACCGCAACCGGCTGGATTCAAACTGATAAAAACATCTTATCCATAATGCCAGAAGAAAAGACAAAAAAAACAAAAAAAAGAGCAATTATTTTTGCAGAATCACCATACGGTTATGAACCTATAAGAGATTCGATTTTCCGGACTAATCTTGAACGTCAAGATTCATCGTTTAGATCAGGAAACTTATCCCAAGAAGAGAGGTCTGCAATTCTTATGAGTAATTTAATCACAGGTACGATAATGGCAGCCACACACCTTACATCACCTAATGCTATTGATTCAACCAAGAGATCGCCAACATTTATTAAGGAGGGGGAAAAACTAAAAAAGACATTAGGTGATCAGTATGATACAAGGGTATATCCTGTATATGGAGAAAAAGAATTTAAACAATATGCCGATAGTATAAAAGAAGGAGATAATGTTTTTCTTTTTGGTCATTCAGGAAGTAAATTATTTGGTGTTCCAAATAAAGATATTAATACTACTTTAAGCCAAAAAGATATTTGTACATATCTTGGGACATGTCAAGGACAAAAAGTAGCAAAAGATATGCCGGATATTAAAAATATATCATATATAAAG
>JACNKI010000023.1 GCA_014382125.1 Bacteroidota bacterium
TCAACAACACCTCATACTCCTTTTGGATCTCCATGCAATCAACCGGGATCATAAACAGCAGTACCGAATTCCGTTCAATATGCCGGAGAAACCTGAGTCCGATTCCTTTTCCTTCGTGCGCTCCTTCAATAATACCTGGAATATCGGCTACCACAAAGGATATGTTATCTTCATAATTTACAATCCCCAGGTTGGGGACAAGCGTGGTAAAAGGATAATCAGCGATCTGAGGTTTTGCTGCTGAGATGACTGAGAGAAGTGTTGATTTTCCCGAATTTGGAAATCCAACCAGGCCCACATCTGCCAGAATCTTCAATTCCAGGATAAACCATCCTTCTTGTCCGGGTTCTCCGGGCTGGGCGTACCGGGGTGCCTGGTTCGTAGAAGATTTAAAATGATCGTTGCCCAAACCACCCATTCCTCCGGGAAGCAACGTAATTGTTTCTCCATCTTCAGTCACTTCGCAAAGGATCTTTTGGCTCTCTGCATCTTTGGCCACTGTGCCGAGAGGCACTTCAATGATGACATTCTTACCATCAGCCCCGGTCTTCAGGCTACGCATGCCATTCTCACCATGACCGGCTTTGAGGTGTTTTGTAAACTTAAGATGCAACAGCGTCCAGAGTTGACTATTGCCTTTCAGGATGATCTCTCCTCCTTTGCCGCCATCACCACCATCAGGCCCACCGCGTGCATTGGATCGTGTACGCAGGAAATGTGCTGACCCTGCTCCTCCCTTTCCGGAAGCGCAGAAGATCTTTACGTAATCGACAAAATTTGAATCGGGCACTATTTATTTTGATCAATGATCTGACAAAGTTCCTGAAATATCTCTTCAACGCTTCCAACACCATAGATCTCAGAATATATCCCTTTCCTCCGGTAATAATCAACCAAGGGCTGGGTATGCTTATGATACACCCGTAATCGATTTTTGATCACATCTTCTGTATCATCGGTCCTTCCTTGTTCCCGGGCGCGTTTCAACAAACGCTCAAGCAACTCCTCAACAGGTACATCCAGAGACAGAACCTGCTTCAGCTGACAGCTCCTTCGAGTCATCATTTCATCGAGAGCCTCTGCCTGAGGCAGTGTCCGGGGAAATCCGTCAAAGATAAACCCATCCGCTTCATTATGGCTGTCAAAAACATTTTCAAGGATTTTAATCAACAGATCGTCAGGAACCAATTCTCCTTTGTTGATGATATCCTTAATCTTCAAACCCAATTCCGATTCACGCTTGATTTCAGCTCTCAGAATATCACCGGTTGAGACGTGAACGAGGTTATATTGCTCTGCAACCTTTGCAGCTTGTGTTCCTTTGCCACCTCCAGGGGGGCCAAAAAAGACCAGGTTTAACATAGATGAACGATTTTAAGTTTTAATTCTCCAGTTTGTATATCTCAGGTAAATTTCTACCATACCCGTCATAATCCAATCCATATCCGACAACAAAATCATTCGGGATTTCCATACCCAGGTAATCGATTGAAAAATCCTTTACGAATGCATCGGGCTTCAGACAAAAACAAGCTAAACGTACCGAAAGAGGGCGGTATTTATGCAACTCTTTCAGGAGGTGATCCATGGTTATTCCGGAATCTACGATATCTTCCACGACCAGGATGTGCCGGCCTTTGATCTCTTCATTCAAGCCGATCAGCTCGGTTACCTTTTTTGAAGATTGAGTGCCAGTATATGAGGCATATTTGACAAATGAGATCTGACAGGGGATCTCCATCTTTCGGATCAGGTCAGCAGCAAAAATGAACGCGCCATTCAACACACCAATAAGTAAGGGATTTTCCCCGGCATAATCGGAGTTAATTCTTCCAGCCAGTGTGTTGACAACCTGGTCTATCTTCTCCCGGGTGATAAACTTTCTGAATACTTTACCTTTAACTTCAACGATTTCCATCTGTAATGTTAGTCTGCCTCTTGTACAAAATAAAGAAGAATATCTCAGATGACATACAATTTGTTTAATTTTGTATATTCAACCCACATTGAAAAACAGAGATATGAACCCTATTGTAAGCATCATTATGGGCAGCACATCCGACCTTCCGGTTATGGAAGCAGCAGCCAAATTCCTGGATGACCAGAAGATTCCTTTCGAGATGAACGCACTCTCCGCTCATCGTACGCCTGAGAAGGTAGAAGAGTTTGCTACAGGGGCTCAGACCCGGGGCATTAAAGTGATCATTGCCGCTGCCGGTATGGCAGCCCACCTGCCGGGAGTGATCGCATCCATGACCACCTTGCCGGTCATTGGTGTTCCGATCAAAGCTTCTCTCGACGGAATGGATGCACTCCTGGCTATCGTCCAGATGCCTCCTGGAATTCCGGTAGCTACCGTAGGCATTAATGGCGCTCTGAATGCCGCCATCCTGGCAGCAGAAATGCTGGCTCTTTCGGATGAGGCCATCCACGAGAAGATGGTTGCCTTCAAAGAGAATCTGAAGAAGAAGATCGTGAAAGCGAACGAAGAGCTGACTGATATAAAATTTAACTACAAAGTCGATTAATTTATCCAGGCTTTCACGTATCTATTTTTTCCGGATAATCATCAATCCGTCACGAAAAGGCAACACCAGGTTTTCTACATTGTCATCCTGCTGAACAAATTCGTTAAACTCCACAATGCCAAGGGTATCACTATCAAATTTTTCCGGATCATCCAGTACCTTCCCGCCCCACAACACATTATCTGCCAGTATGAATCCTCCTTGTCGCACTCTGGGCAGCACCATTTGATAATAGTTCAGGTAATTAGACTTGTCGGCATCGATAAACACCAGGTCCCAGGTCTCATCCAGGGAAGGTACTATCTCCATGGCATCACCGATATGAAGGACCACGGAATCCTCCAGGGTGGCTTCTTTGAGGTATTTCCGGATAGTGGATCCGAGTTCGTGATTGCTTTCAATTGTATGGAGTATGCCAGATGCCGGATGCCGGATGCCAGCCGCCAGGCAAATCGCTGAATAACCGGTAAAGGTTCCGATTTCCAGAATCCGTTTAGGACGGATCATCTGGCTGATCATCTGTAGCAGGACTCCCTGCATGTGGCCGGCCAGCATTTGGGGATGAGTCTGCGTCAGGTGAGTCTCCCGGTTAATTTTGGACAGGATCCCTGACTCCGGAGTGGTATGCTGTTCTGCAAATTCCAACATCTTTCGTTTCATAGTGTGTATTTGCCTTGAGTTTTCCACCAGCGCTGAAGCTACTCTGTGGAGGCGCTGAATCTTGAATCTTATTTTCTGCTATCAATTAGGATTTCCAGCAGCTTAATGGCAGCTTCGGGGATGATGGTTCCCGGACCGAAGATGGCAGCAGTTCCTGCTTTGTAAAGGAAATCATAGTCCTGGGGTGGAATTACGCCACCTACGATCACCATGATATCATCGCGGCCCAGTTTTTTTAATTCATTGATCACCTGAGGCACCAGTGTTTTGTGTCCGGCTGCAAGGCTGGAGACACCCAGAATGTGGACATCGTTTTCCA
>JACNKI010000077.1 GCA_014382125.1 Bacteroidota bacterium
CATATCGGTTCATCACCTCCTGTCCGATTGGAATGTAAGCAGGCACCCTTTTTTTTCCATCGTTCTTAATGGTCAGCTGTCTCCTGAAGAGGCCTTTTTTTAAGGTCATCCTCATCGCATTATCGACCGTTTGCATCACCAGGAAAATGATTGTATTCTCCGTCCAGCGAGGATTTATCATCATCCGGATGAATTTCAGGGGGTGAAGTAGGATATTTCCGATAAACTTAACTGGTCGCAGGAAGACCGGTTTTGTGTTTCCGACAGCCATGGTAAGCAGGGTTTTCATCAGGTTGGACCCGTCGGGATACTTCACAATCTCGATCCAGGTATCTTTCTTGGGTTTGAAGATGGAGGTGCTCGGTACTCGTTGCTCGGTGCTCGGTGCTGGATGCTCGATGCTCGTTACTCGTTACTCGGTGCTCGGTGCTCGTTAATTTGCCTTGAACCTTGAATTTTGAATCCCCTCCAAACCTCCCCTTAGAGTGAAGGAATAGACGATTATGTTTGAGTCAAAAAAAGTTTATAGCTACAGAAACTATGATCATTTACTCTTCCGTGAAATTCTAGGAATCTTGAGCTGCCTGGCAGAATGGTGGACTGTTAAAATATCAATTCTATATTTGCTAACAATCCGATAAACAATCCTATAACTTCCCCTTATTAGCTCTCTTATATTACCAGTACTATATTCGGGTACAATTCTGCCAGCTTTTGGATGTGACTCAATGAGTTCTGTCGACTCAAATAAAGATCGTATAACTTCTTGAGCGTAACGCTCGGAATTTATTGCAATAAATTCTCCAATATCATTAAGATCTTGGATCGCTTGATCAGTCCAAACTATTTTAACCATTTAGAAAGCCTTTTCTTGGCTTCTTCCTGGGCATAGACTTTATTGGCAAGAGACTGTTCAAGCCCTCTTTCAACTTTATCCATGAAAATCAGTTTGTCAACCAATTCATCCAAAGTGAAATTTTCAGGAAACTTCGATAAAGTCTTGATAACATTATCTTTAGTCAACATGTTTTAGCTATTTAAAGCACAAATATAACTAATAAAATTCATATTTCACAGAACAACGATAAACTCGGTGCTCGGTGCTCGTTACTCGTTGCTCGGTGCTCGATGCTCGGTGCTCGATGCTCGATGCTCGTTAATTTGCCTTGAACCTTGAACCTTGAGTCTTGAGCCTTATTCCGTATCTTTGTAACTATGAAAAAACTGACTGTACTAGCTACGACTTGGATGGTGTCGATGATCCTAATTTTTTCATCAGGATGCAAGAAGAATCCAGCCAACTACAATCCTTTACCTCCTCCCGGCATTGAGGAGCCTAATATCCCGGGGGTAATCATGACTCTTGCGGCCATCAGCTATGTAGCTGAAGGAACCACTCCCACCATCATCAAGGATTCCATCAGGATACTCCTTGCCGATACCTCGCTGGCTACTGGAGGGAAATGGGATCTGGCATGGGGCCCGGGAATTTCACCGGGCAATGCCAACCTGGTTTTCATTGCGAGGAGCACAACTTACGGGAGTTCTGTCTACTGCATTGCCATCCGGGGAACCAGTGTCAAATCCATTCAGGATATCCTTGAAGACCTGATCGCCTTTTCGATGATTCAGTTCCCTTATGGAGAAGCTGGCGACTCGGTAGCGAAAGGGATGATGGAGGGATTTACTGCTCTTCTGTTGACAAAGGATCCGGAGAAAGGAACAACCCTGGAGGAGTTTCTGCAATCCATCCCAATCAACAACAAGGTTCCTCTTTATATAACCGGACACAGTCAGGGTGGCGGTCTGGCTCCCCTGATGACTTACTGGCTGGTTACAAATGAACTGCTAAAAGATAAATTTGAATTCAACACCTATACCTTTGCCGGCCCCGGCATCGTAAACAAGAGTTTCAGAGACAATTTCATGAATATCCTCCCTCCGGATGCTTCTTTCAACAGGATGGTAAACCCGATCGATGTGATCCCCTTCTTCTGGACAGACCTGCCTGGCATTACAGCTAATAAAATCCCTGTTCCTGTTCCCCTGGTCTACCGGTTCCTTCTATCAATCGCTGAAGGCGCTCTTCAAATTGCCGGAATAACCTACTATCATATCACGGAAGCCGATACCATTGGCCGGATTCCAATTTCAGGGAATGTTCCAGGAATACCACCTTCCGATACACTTGGTTGGTACAACTACTGGTGGAAGATGGAACACAAGCACGATAGTTATCTGAAGATACTGGGGGTGAAGCCGTTGAAGTGACGTAGGAACGTGGGACGTAGGAACGTGAGACGTGAATCGTGAATAAGGATTGAAGACTGAGGACTGAGGACTGAGGACTGAAGACTGAAGACTGAGGACTGTGGACTGTGGACTGCGGACTGTTATCTTCCGACTATTCTAAACTCCGTCCTTCGGTTATTGGCACGGCCGGTTTCGGTTTTATTGGTGTCAATAGGCTGGGAGAAGCCGAATCCGAAATAGGTCATACGGTCATACGAAATTCCTTTGGCAATAAGGTAATCGAAAACAGCTTTAGCCCGGTTTTGTGAGAGTCCCAGGTTGTGTTTTTCGGAGCCTATGCTGTCGGTGTGGCCACTGATCTCAATCCTGAGAGAGGAATTAGTTTGCAGTAACTGGAGGAGCTTTTCGAGTTCGATGTAGGATTCAGGTTTTAAGTCGTATTTGTCTGTATCAAAGAAGATATTCTTAAGAATTACGGTCTCTCCCACTTTTATGGGTTGTAATGGGATATTTTTCAGAAATGGCCGGGCCTGATCACGGGTGCCGGTCAGGGAGAAATTATCTGAATAAAACAGATACCCGGGACGGGATACGTTCAACGCATAATCCCGGTTGGCAGGCAGGCAGACCAGGAAAGAACCGTCGATAGGATCGGAGATGGATTGCACAGCGACCTGGTTGTGCTTCAGGTCGGTCAGCTCAAAGCGGGCCTGCAATCTGTTTTCAGTCTGCTTGTCAAAAACGACACCTTTCAGGTAGGTAACCGGATTGGGTTGTGCCTCTTCGTATAACGGAAATGAGTAGATATCCTGCCGCCCTTTACCTCCCAGTTTGTCGGAGGATATGTATGCCACATCCCCTGTAGAGTTAACGATGAGTGTAATTTCATCGGCACTGGTATTGATCGGGTACCCCAGGTTGACCGGTATACTCCAGCTTCCATCAGCATTTTTGCGGGAAAAAAAGAGATCCAGCCCACCCATCCCCTTATGCCCTTTGGAAGCAAAATAGAGTGTCTGATCATCGGGATGAATAAATGGATTTTGTTCCTCACCTGAGGTATTGACAGAATCACCCAGGTTTACCGGAATGGTCCAGTCGCCACTGGGTAACAGCTCCGTTTTCCAGATGTCGCTGCTCCCCTTGCCTCCGGTCCGTTTGCTGGCAAAGTAGAGTGTTTTTCCGTCGGAAGAGAAAGAGGGCTGGGATTCCCATGCAGCTGAGTTCACAGCCGGACCCAGGTTCCTCGGCTCCGACCAGTTGGATCCCATTTTCCATGACCAGTAGATATCGCAGCTACCGAGTCCATCATTCCGCTGACAGGCAGCGAAGAATAGCAACTGGCCATCGGGTGAAATCGAGATCGCACCCTCATTGCCACGGGTATTGATCGGAGGTCCCAGGTTCGACGCTAGCTTCCAGGCCGAATCAGGAGAAAGCCCGGAAAGATAAAAATCCTCTTCCACTTTTTCTGAAATTCCGGAAGTGATGGCGCTGGTAGGAAGCCTGCGGGTAAAAAATAGTGTCTGCTTGTCCGAAGCGATCGCGTTAATGTATTCATCATGTATGGTGTTGATGCTGTCGCCCAGGTTAACCGGATCGAACGGAACCGGATTAGCTATCATCTGCATACCAAATTCACACTTGTTGATGTTTGCTTCCGTCTGCCATCGCCGGTTTGATGGCCCCCGGTTGTAAGAGAGGTACAGCTGATAATCCCGTTTCGCTTCCCGGTACCGGCCGGTAAGCAATTTCAGGTTCCCCAGGATCACGTAGAGGTTGTAATCCAGATCGGGCAAAATCTCCACTGCCTGATCATAGTTGATAATGGCCTCTTCCATATGGTTTTGCTCAGCAGCGATATCCCCTTTCAGGGCAATCGCTTCGGCAAACCTATTATCCACCTCAAGTGCTTTATCCAGTGAGAGGATCGCTTTCTGATAGTTGCGAAGTTGATAGTGCTCGTATGCATGGCGGTAGAATTTCTTCGCTTTTTTAGATGATGTTGAAAGTGTTTGAGAAAATTGAGCTCGTGAATCGTGAAACGTGAAGATAAAGAAGTAGAGAAGAATGAAGATTTTCAGGAAAGTTTTCATGGTTCGCTATTCATACGCTATGAACAAAAGTACATTATTTATTGCCATGATTGCCACTATTGCCATGATTGCGCATGATTGCAATAGATTGACATGAATTGAAAAATCTTTGAATCCTGAACCTCGAACCTTGAACCTCATCCCTCGTCCTTCATCCCTATTAGGGTATCCCAATATACTTATGCATTTGGAGAGAGAGCTTCCATTGCGGGTGGGTTTCGATGTATCGGATGATGGCTGGTAACATCGCTTCCCGATGGCTCCATTCGGGCTGAAGAAACAGGTGAGCGTTAGCATTCATTTTGGAAGCCTGTTCTTCTGCCCACTGAAAGTCATCCGCTTCATGAATAATCATCTTCAGTTCATGGCTGATCCCGTAAAACTCTTCACGCGGATGCCATCCTCGTTTGGGTGAGAGGCAGATCCAGTCCCAGGTGCCGGATAGAGATTGGGAGCCGGAGGTTTCGAGGAAAGTTTTGATCAGGGATGAAGGTCGAGGGTCGAGGGACGATGATTTATCTTGAACCTTGAATCTTGAATCTTGAGCCTTAATCTGTTCGCAGAGATAGTCGAGATTGTAGAGGAGGGGTTCTCCACCTGTAACAATGACTGCTTGGGCTTTGCATTGCAGAGCCTTTTCAACCACTTCATCCGTATCTGTTGGAGGGAACAAGCTTGTGTCCCACGACTCTTTCACATCGCACCATGCACATCCTACATCACACCCCCCGATCCGGATAAACCAGGCTGCTTCTCCGGTATGAAAGCCCTCTCCCTGGAGGGAGAAGAATTGCTCCATCACGGGGAGCAGTTTGCCATCTTTTATAAGGATTGGCTGGTTCATGGTTCATTTACAGATTCTGGATCCTGAATCCTGGATAACTGGATAACTGGATGTTTTCGAACCTTTCCACGTCATTACTTCCCTACTTCCCTACTTCCCTACTCCTTTTTGCTGCTTTCAGCGTATTCTGCAACAACGACACAATCGTCATCGGACCGACGCCGCCGGGGACAGGCGTGATAGAGCTGCATTTTTTGCTCACTTCTTCGAAATCCACATCTCCCGTGAGCCGGAAGCCCGATTTCTTTGTTTCGTCAGGGACCCGGTGCATCCCGACATCAATTACCACCACACCTTTCTTGACCATATCACCCTTAACAAAGTGTTGTTTGCCCATCGCCACGATCAGGATATCGGCTTCCCGTGTATAGCTCGCTATATCTTGTGTAAAACTATGGCAAACGGTCACCGTACAATTTCCCGGATTTGCTTTCCGGGAGAGAAGAACGCTGATGGGAGTCCCTACAATATGGCTTCTTCCCAGCACAACACAGTGTTTTCCCGCTGTCTCAATATCATACCGTTCAAGCATCGTCATGATGCCCATCGGCGTGGCCGGGAGAAATGCAGGCAGGCCCAGCATCATCCGTCCCAGGTTGACCGGGTGAAATCCATCAATATCTTTGGAAGGAAGGATCCGTTCGATCACCTTCTGCTCGTCGATATGTTTTGGCAATGGCAACTGCACAATGAAACCGTCGATCTCTTCGTCGACATTCAAGAAGTCGACCACCTCCAGAAGTTCCCGCTCACTTATATCTTCCTTGTACCGATAAATTGACGACATCATGCCAACCTCCCGGCTGTTTTTCTCTTTGGATGCTACATAGGTCTGGCTGGCCGGATCTTCTCCGACCAAAACTGCCGCCAGATGAGGGGCTTTTGCACCGCTGTCGATAATCTCTGCTGCCTCTTTGGCGATCTCCAGTTTGATCGTTGCAGCTAGTTCTTTTCCACTTAATAACTTCATAAGGGTTATGGTTGATGTTATAAATTAGTCAAGCGGTCATTAAGGTCATTAGAGTTATTAGGGGAAATTTTCCTTAATGACCTTATTGACTTTAATGACATTTTCAGTTGCGTTTCATGTTCTGCATCATCTGCGCCATGTTCTTCCCTTTGCCTGTGGTCATCATCCGCATCATCTTGCGGGTGTCTTCGAATTGCTTCATCAGGCGGTTGACTTCCTGGATTGAGGTACCGGAGCCCTCTGCGATCCGTTTGCGACGATTTCCGTTCATCACAGATGGTTCCGACCGTTCAACCGGCGTCATGGAATAGATGATCGCTTCAATACTCTTAAATGCATCATCATTAATATCAAGGTTCCGGATCGCTTTCCCCATCCCGGGGATCATGCCCATCAGGTCTTTGACATTCCCCATCTTTTTAATCTGCTTGATCTGTGAGAGGAAATCATTGAAATCGAATGTATTCCTGGCAATCTTTTTCTGAAGCTTATGTGCCTCTTTCTCATCAAACTGTTCCTGTGCCTTCTCAACGAGAGAAATAATGTCTCCCATCCCCAGGATCCGGTCGGCCATCCGTGAAGGATGAAAAACATCAATGGCATCCATCTTCTCCCCGATCCCCACAAACTTAATAGGCTTGTTTACTACCGACTTGATACTCAGGGCAGCTCCACCACGGGTGTCTCCGTCCAGTTTTGTCAGCACCACTCCGTCGAAGTCGAGCAGGTTGTTGAATGCTTTAGCAGTGTTTACGGCATCCTGACCGGTCATCGAGTCGACCACAAAGAGTGTCTCCTGGGGGTTGATCGCATGCTTGATAGCTGCAATCTCTTCCATCATCGCCTCATCGATAGCCAGGCGGCCGGCGGTATCGACGATTACTGCCTGGAAGCCAAATTCTCTGGCATGTCTGAGTGCATGTTTGGCAATCTTCACCGGCTCGTTGTTGCCCTCTTCTGTAAACACTTCTACGCTGACTTGTTCTCCCAGAACTTTCAACTGATCAATGGCAGCAGGACGATAGACATCGCCAGCCACCAGTAGCACCTTCTTGTTTCGCTTCGATTTCAGCTGGTTGGCCAGCTTTGCCGCGAAGGTCGTCTTCCCGGATCCCTGCAGTCCGGCGATCAGGATGACGGCTGGTTCGCCTTTTAGGTTAATTTCTATCTGATCCCCACCCATAAGAGTGGTAAGTTCGTCATGAACAATCTTCACCATGAGTTGTCCCGGTGAAACGGCTGTAAGCACATTCTGTCCCAGTGCTTTCACCTTCACATCATCTGTAAACTGTTTAGCGATCTTATAGCTGACATCAGCATCCAGCAGAGCTTTTCTCACATCTTTCAGCGTTTCAGCCACGTTGATCTCCGTAATGTGGCCGTGCCCCTTCAGTACCTTAAACGCCTTATCGAGTTTATCACTTAATCCTTCAAACATAGTTCTGAATATATCAATCTTTCGGGGCACAAAGGTACGAATTTCATGGTTGACCCGATTCCGCTATTTTCACTTGGTGTCATCCTTCCCATGGATCAGGATAAAGGTCTGTTACGTGAAAACGCCTTACGAATTGCTGCCGGGCGACCCAGCGGGAACTGCAACATTGATCAGAAAGGAAATGCCGTTACTCCCTATGAAATATTTAAAATTTCCGGCAGTACCGGGGCATACTATTTTGAAACAATATCCATCGTTTATCCGGAATAATTTCGATTCGTCGATTTTTCCAGAAAAAATATCATTACTCCCAAAAAAAATATCTAAGTTTGTCATACAAGGGAAATCATTCATTATTCATTAAAAATGTAAAACATGATGAAAAATCTACTTCTTTTATCAATCGCATTCTTATTTAGCGTATGCGCTGTAGCGCAAACAGGCTGGATCCTTGTGGATTCTGATCTGGATGATGGCAGAAATGTTGCCCAGATCTCTTTAGGAATGAACGACCAGGATGCCTTATGGGCTCTTGGAGCGGATGCATCTGGAGCAATCGTCGATGAGTATACAAGATCTACCGACGGCGGCCAGACCTGGACACAGGGATATTACAATGCAGGAGACGGCGTATCTCAACTTTTTGCTATCGACGGTGACGTTTGCTGGACTGTATTCAACACAGGTGCAGACCAGGGGTTATATAAAACCGAAGACGGAGGCACCACATGGGTAAAAAAAGGAACCGCTTATGGAACCGGATCCTTTGCCAATGTGATCTACTTCTTCAACGACAACGACGGATTTGCTCAGGGTGACCCGCTGGGCGGGTACTATGAACTCTATACGACCACTGATGGCGGAGAGACATGGACACGTGTTCCTGAAGCTGATATACCACCTCCTACCGGTGGAGAATATGGAATTACAGGAAACTACTGTGCTGTTGGCGACAACATCTGGTGGGGAACCAACCAGGGAAGAATTTTTTATTCCACAGACAAAGGATACACCTGGGATGTTTCGATGACTGTCTTTGGTTCCTCGCAGACCGTTAATGCTGAGTTTGCCGATGCCTTGAACGGTATCGCTTTTCGCTCTTACCTCAACATGGGACTTGAGCCGGTACTCAATGTGACCGACGATGGTGGAGCTACCTGGACCGAGGTAATGGTAACGGGGAACATGTACGCCCGCTACTTTGAGCATGTCCCTGGAACGACAAACACATACGTGGGCACTTCAAGTGAACCCGGTGCCAACGGGATATCTTTTACATATGATGGAGGAGATAATTGGGTATCCATTACAGATGGATACGATTTCGGCGCTCACATATGGCTCAATGACTCAACCGGTTGGGCAGGAACTTACGCGGATGCCTCTGGAGGCGGGATGTATATTTATGATGGAGGGCCGATGACTCCAAGTGCGCCCACCGTTGACTTTGAAGCAGATTATACCGCTATTGCCATTAATGATTATGTTCATTTCACTGACCTGACCACAGGAGGACCAACAAGCTGGGCATGGGAGTTCGAAGGCGGAACGCCAGGCACGTCGTATCTTCAATCACCTCCACCGATTCAATACCTCACAACAGGGAGCTGGGATGTTACACTCACCGCCAGCAACACATTCGGGTCTGACACAAAAACCATTCCCGACTATATTGAAGTTGGTGGTGTTGGCATCGGCGAGCATTCTATGGCTACCGTTACTATCTTCCCGAATCCGGTTACAGATATGCTGAATATCGGCGGATCAACTACCATTCAGGAAGTTCAGATCTTCAACGTTGCAGGACAGATCGTCTACAATCAGCAGGTTGAAATGAGCTCGGTAAGACTGAATCTCAGCAACCTGAAATCAGGCATCTATCACCTGAAGGTGAAGATCGCCGACGGATATGTAAATAAGAAGATTATTGTGAGATAATCACATCCTGTCAGGAACGGCAATTCCCAACAGTGCCATTCCTTTACGAATTACGCTTCCGGTAAAGGCAGACAATGCCAGCCGGAAGCGTAATTTTTTTGGATCCTCCTCGCGTAATACCGGCACTTCCTGGTAAAACTGGTTATACTCTTTTACGAGCTCGTATACGTAGTTAGCGATCAGGGCAGGACTAAGTTCCTCGCCGGCTTGCTTTACCACTGTGGGGTATTGATAGAGCAGTCGGAGGATCTCGCGCTCGGAAGGAATGAGGGTCGAGGGACGAGGCTCGAGGGTCGAGGATTCAGGCTTGAGAATGGAGGATTCACTTTTCGCGTTTCGCGTTTCGCGTTTCGCGGGTCCAGCATCCAGCATCCAGGATCCAGTCTCTTTTGCTTTCTTCAACAACGATTGAATCCGGGCATGCGTATATTGGATGAAAGGTCCGGTATTGCCGTTGAAGTCGATCGACTCTTTCGGATCAAACAGCATATTTCTTTTCGGATCAATCTTGAGAATAAAATATTTCAATGCTCCCATCCCGATCATGTAAAAAAGGGCGGCCGACTTTTCCGCTGAGAAGTCATCGACTTTTCCAAGTTCAAGAGTCGTTTCCTCAGCTGTCTGAACCATCTCATCCATCAGGTCATCAGCATCGATTACCTTCCCTTCCCTCGACTTCATTTTTCCTTCCGGTAACTCTACCATGCCGTATGAGAGATGAAAAAGTGTTTCGGAAGCGGGATTTCCGAGTTTCTTCAACACTTTCTTCAGTACATCAAAGTGATATAGCTGCTCATTACCAACTACATAGATCATCCGGGATGGATGATAGGTTTCAAACCGTTGTTCCGCTGTTCCCAGGTCCTGTGTCATATATACGGATGTGCCATCGGTGCGTAAAAGCAGTTTCTCATCCAGCCCTTCTTCCTGTAAATCGATCCAGATGCTGCCATCAGCTTTACTGTACAGAATCCCACTCTCCAGTCCTTCCTGAACGAGCTGCTTCCCAAGCAGGTAGGTGTCACTTTCGTAATAAACTTTGTCAAACTCAACGCCCAGCTGTTTATAGGTCGTGTCAAAACCCTGGTAAGCCCAGTCATTCATCGTACGCCACAGGTGAAGGATATCAGGGTCTTTGGCCTCCCACTGCCGAAGTACCTCCTGTGCTTCACCGATCAGGTCGGCAGCTCCTGCAGCCTCATCTTCAGTCATCCCCTTCCCTGTCAACGATTGGATCTCCTCCCTGTAATGTTTCTCAAAGAGCACGTAATAGCTCCCAACCAGGTGGTCGCCTTTCATGCCGGAACTCTCCGGGGTTTCCCCCTTCCCCCATTTCATATAGGCGACAAGCGATTTACAGATATGGATCCCCCGATCGTTGACCAGGTTCACTTTGTGTACATCAAAGCCATTGGCCTCCAGGATGAGCGAAATGGAATAACCAAGGAGGTTGTTCCGGATATGGCCGAGATGGAGTGGTTTGTTTGTGTTGGGGGATGAGTACTCTAAAACGACAGGCTTGTCGTTCCGGGCAGGAAAAACTCCAAAAGAGGGATCCCCAAACTCCGTGTAGAGGAAGTCGAACCAGAAGCTCTCCGTCATGACCAGGTTCAGGAAACCTTTGATAACACCAAAGCTGCTGATCCCGGGAAGGTTTTTGATCAGGTAGTCTCCGATCTCCGTAGCAGTTTGTTCCGGCGACTTCCGTGAATACCGTACAAGAGGAAAGACAACTACGGTAAAATCCCCTTCTATCTCTTTTTTGGTCTTTTCAAAACCGATGAGTTCCGGGGCAATCTTCTCTCCGAACAACTCCTTCACAGCGTCGACACAACACTCCCTGATTTTCTGCTCCATGATCGAATTTAGATTATGGATACAAAGGTAATTGAGTTCAATGAATTTAACATGCAAATTTGGGGAATTTGTTAAAAAGGCATAGCTTTGCGAAAAAATTCACAGCATATTTTTTCTACCAACTTCCTGTTATTATAAACACTTAAAACCGAGGTCTTAATGAAAAAGAATGTAATCATCATTGGCGCCGCAGGAAGGGATTTCCACAATTTCAACACCTTTTACAGGAACAATCCCGACTTCAATGTTGTTGCCTTCACTGCGGCGCAAATTCCCGACATCGACGGAAGAAAATATCCTGCTGCTCTGGCAGGTGAACTTTATCCGGATGGCATTCCCATTTTTGCCCAGGATGAACTTCCTGAACTAATCAAAAGATATGAGGTTGATATCTGCAACTTTGCTTACAGCGATGTGACCTATCAGCATGTAATGAACCTGAGTTCCGTTGTCAATGCTGCCGGAGCCAACTTTTTTCTGCTGGGTCCGAAAGACACCATGATCAAGAGCACCAAGCCGGTGATTGCTGTATGTGCTACCCGTACCGGTTGTGGAAAAAGTCAGACATCACGCCGGATCATTGAGATCCTGATGGAGAAAGGGTTGAAAGTTGTTGCCATTCGTCACCCGATGCCATATGGCGACCTGGTTGCCCAGAAAGTGCAGCGGTTTGCTACGGTAGAAGATCTGGCCCGGCAAAAATGCACCATTGAAGAGATGGAAGAGTATGAACCACATATTGTCCGTGGAAACGTAATCTATGCAGGTGTTGATTACGAAGCGATTCTCCGTGCTGCAGAGAAAGATCCCGGCGGATGTGATATCATTTTGTGGGATGGCGGCAACAACGACTTCCCCTTCTATCAGCCTGACCTGATGGTCACGGTAGCTGACCCTCATCGCCCGGGTGCTGAGTTGAATTACTATCCTGGAGAGGTGAACCTGAGAATTGCAGACGTAGTGATACTTAATAAGATCGATTCCGCCTATCCGGAGAATATCAGGATCGTTCGCGACAACATCCGCAAAGTCAATCCGACCGCTCTCGTCGTAGATGCTGCTTCACCTATCAGTGTGGATGACATCTCTGTGATCCGTGGCAAGAGAGTACTTGTGATCGAGGATGGTCCGACTCTCACACATGGTGAGATGAAGATCGGTGCCGGCGTGGTTGCTGCCGAGAAATATGGCGCTGCCGAACTGATCGACCCCCGCCCCTATGTGGTTGGGAAATTGGCTGAGACCTTCGAGATCTATCCTAATATCGGACATTTGCTCCCGGCTATGGGTTATGGCGACCGGCAGATAAAAGACCTTGAAGAGACCATCAACAACACGGATTGCGATTCGGTAGTGATCGGTACACCAATCGACTTGAACCGATTGGTAAAGATCCGGAAACCCAACACACGTGTCTATTACGATCTGCAAGAGATCGGTCAACCAGATCTGGATACGATTCTGGATGATTTCCTGAAGAAGTAAGAAGATATGAAAAGTAACTAACATTAAGGGCCGTTTTTCAACGGCCTTTTTTATATTTGCTCAGTTCAATAAACCAGTCCAATGAAAAACAAAAGTCTGATCTCCATCAACGATTTCAACCGGGAAGAACATATCCGTATCTTAGACCTGGCTGAGGCCTTCGAGAGGCAACCTACACAACAGATTCTGGATGAGTATGTGGTCGCCTCCCTCTTTTTTGAACCCTCCACACGGACACGTCTCAGTTTTGAATCAGCTGCATCCCGGCTGGGAGCCCGTTTGATCGGATTCTCTGAGCCTGCTAGCACCAGCCTGCAAAAGGGCGAATCTCTGCGCGACACGATCCGTACAATCAGCAACTACAGCGATATCATTATCATGCGACACCCGCGGGAAGGGAGCGCCAGGTTTGCCAGTGAGGTAGCAGACATACCGATCATCAATGCCGGAGACGGCGCCAACCAGCATCCGACACAAACACTGCTGGATCTTTACTCCATCCGAAAGACACAAGGGAAACTTGACAACCTGGATATCGTCTTTGTCGGAGACCTGAAATATGGGCGGACCGTGCATTCGCTAGTGATGGCATTCTGCAACTACAATACAACCTTTCACCTGGTCTCCCCGGAGGTACTCAAGCTGCCCAGCTCTGTGAAAATCCATATCAAGGATAAAAAACTCACCTATCACCAGTATACAGACCTGAATGCAGTGATTCCCCAAGCAGATGTCATCTACATGACCCGCATACAGAGAGAGCGCTTCTCGGATCCGCTTGATTACGAAAAGGTGAAGAACTCATACGTCCTTCACAACCAGATGCTGGAAGATGCAAAACCCAATTTACGAATCCTGCATCCGTTACCACGCGTTAATGAAATAGCAATCGATGTAGATACCAACCCCATGGCCTATTATTTTACCCAGGCCCTGAACGGTGTGTTCATCCGCCAGGCCCTGCTGGCATCCATCTTAGGTGTAGTTGAATAATAAAAGATACTGATTATGGCAAAGAAAGAAATCAGAAAAGAGTTGAAGGTTTCGGCTATTGAAAACGGAACCGTGATCGACCATGTTCCATCTAAAAGTGTTTACCAGGTAATTCGTATCCTCAACTTGCTGGATTATGACAACCTGCTGCTGATCGGTATCAACCTCGATAGTCAAAAGATGGGGAAGAAAGGGATCATCAAAGTACGAAACAAATTCTTCAAACCGGCAGAGATCAACAAGATCGCACTGGTAGCGCCCACGGCTACACTCATTGTCATCCGTGACTTCGACGTTGCAGAGAAGAAGCAGGTCTCGGTCCCTGATAAGGTGGAGGAGATTGTCAAATGCTTCAATCCCAACTGCATCACCAATAATGAAGAGATGCCGACTTTTTTCAGGGTTATCAATAAAAAGGAGGAGGATCTGAAGCTCCGCTGCCGTTACTGTGAAAAGATCACGGCAAAAGATACCATGGAGTTCTTTTAACTGGTGAATTGGTGAACTGGTGAGTTGGTGAGTTGGGAAAGATTGTATCTTTGTAGTAGAAATGCTGGTATGAAGAGAATCTTTTTTCTTTGTTTGGGGATCTTGTTAGCGATCAGTACGATTGGCCAGGACTTTTTTTTGGACAGTATTCCTGCATCGGCAGCTGAAGATGAATCGGGGAAGGTGATCAGGCCTCCCAAGCGATTCCAGACGAATTGGACTATCGGTACGAATTTTACCACTACCTCGGGTTTTGGTTCCGGTTTTTTCACCTACATCTCTCCCACTCTATCTTACAGGGCAGGTCCACGGTTTACAGTCCGGGGTGGTGTGACATTGTCGAATACCACACTGTTTAATTACCGTCCCTGGTATATCATGGAGGCATCGCAGCCGTTTGATGCCAATTTTACCAAAGCAATGATATGGGTAGAGGGGAGTTACATGGTTACAGACAGGTTGATGATCTCAGGAACCGGATTCAAGGAGTTTACCCTTACCGACAACAGTCCTGGTTATAATCCCTATACCAACAATAATCCTTACGGGATCTACCTGAATGCTACATACAAGGTCAGTGACAGGATTTTTATTCAGGCTGGATTTGGGTATACAAGAGATCAGATGCCCTATTTTGGATCACCCATGTATGATCCCTCTCCCTTTTCAAGAGGCTCTTTTCACCACCAGCCCTTCCAAAGCGATCCGTTTTATCGTGATCCTTTCCGCTGGTAAGTCACATAATCATCGGTGCGTTTTACCAGATCCAGTTGCGACATCATTCTATCCATATCCATTATCAGACTGTAAGGAAGCAAAGGTATTGAAAATAGGGTTGGTAAGAAAAGAAATAAAAGACGAGGGAAAGATGTATGGTACTTCAAATCAGCGAAAAACCTGGAAACAGATTTCCTAATCGATTCCGAAAATCCTACGTTAATTCAAGCGTGTTATGATTTGTCCAATCCCCTGACCTTTAACAGGGAAGTCGATTCATTATTCTCCTGTATGAAAGAACTGAAAAGGAGGAGAGGGCTCATACTTACAAAAAATGAAGAACGAGAAATTTCATCCGATTACGGCTCAATCACACTTCTCCCTGTTTGGAAATGGCTGTTAGAAGAGCCGCGTTCTTGATTCTCGAGCCATTTTTCCCTTATATATATAGAAATCGGATGTTGATCCAAACTATTTCCCGCAGATAAGTTATTTTCGTAATATTGCGTATGACTAAAAAGAGTATCCGAATCCTCTCCCATCTTCTTTTCTGGATATTTATCCTGGCTTTCTTTACGTTTATTTATGGGATCAGACGCGACAACTTTGTGGAGATCTTTAAGGTGATGCTGGGAACTCTCCCAATAGATATTTTATACACCTACTTGCTGATCTACATCCTGATCCCTATGCTGCTTCTGAAAAAGCGCTATGTTTGGTTCATCATCACCTTCATACTCTCATTCACCTTTGTTGTTATTCTCGAATGGACCATCAATTACTTCATCCTTTACCCTTCCATCTATGCCGATTATTATAAGTGGAAGGACTCAATTACCTATTTCTCAGGTACAGGACTGATGATCTATATATCGCTGGGATTTGTAATTCTTCTTGCCTCTGCAATCAAACTATCAAGATACTGGTTGCAATCTCAGCAGGACAAAGCCAACCTGGAGATCCAGAACAGGAAGAGTGAACTGGCTTTGCTCCGAAGCCAGGTGAACCCGCATTTTCTTTTCAACACCCTGAATAACATTGATTCACTGATCTACAAAGATCAGGATAAGGCATCGGATACGATTGTGAAACTTTCGGAAATCATGCGGTACTTTATCTATGAGACCGATTCAGATAAGGTACCCCTGGAAAAAGAGATCGATTACCTCCATAGTTTCATTGAGTTACAACGGATTCGTCATAAAGACCCTGGATTTATCCGGTTTCAGGTAAGCGGATCACCCACCGGTAAACTGATCGCTCCCATGCTCTTCATTCCATTTGTCGAAAATGCATTCAAACATGGGATAAAGGGCAAAAAAACACCTGCTATCACTGTTGATCTCCTGATCCAACCCACGATGCTGCGCTTTGAGGTGATAAATTTTATCGACTCCCGTTCTGATCAGGTTAAAGATGCCGGCAAAGGGATCGGGCTTGCAAATGTCAAGCGACGGCTGGATCTGATCTATCCCCAAAAATACTCCCTCTCGATCGAAAAAACCGGGGAGCAATATAACGTTTTGCTAGAAATCAACCTGTTATGAACATAAATTGTATTGTAGTAGACGACGAGCCTCTGGCCATCGAAAAGATAACCGATTACATCAAGCGAATCACCTACCTGAAGTTGCAAGCCTCATTCGATAATGCTATCGATGCACTCGAATACATGCGGGATAAAAAAACCGAGCTGGTTTTTCTCGACATCCAGATGGAGAAATTCACCGGGATCCAGTTACTTGAGATTCTCCGAAATCCACCCAAAATCGTGATCACATCTGCTTATGATAAATATGCACTAAAAGGGTATGAACTGGATGTAACCGACTATCTGCTTAAGCCGATCGCCTTCGAACGATTCCTGAAAGCAGTGACTAAAGTGAGTGAAGAGATTCGTGCCGAACGGGCATCAAAGCGCTCAGCCACCCCTGTAACTCCAGATAAGCCGGTCTCCGACTTCATCTTTGTCAAAGCAGATTATCACATGCATAAGATCAAATTTGACGATATCCTTTATATCGAAGGGATGAAAGACTACCTCCGGCTTCACCTGCCCAAGGAGCGGATCATGACGCTGATGAGCTTCATGAAGATTGAGAAAGTACTGCCCCCCGAAAAGTTTATGCGTGTTCACAAATCCTACATCATTTCGCTGGATAAAATTGAACGGATCGAACGGAATACTGTGTTGATCACAGACAAGAAAATCCCGATAGGGAACAAGTATAAGAAGGATTTTTTTGATTTTTTAGAGAAAGAACGGATTCTTTAAGGATCATCCCCTTCGCTCTGCCATCAAACTCGCCACCGAAAGAATGGTTCCAAGGATAATACCATACAAGGCAGCCACAAGGATTCGCCACTCTTCGGGGAACATGAAATTGACGGTATGCGCCGGAATCCACCATAGGGGGATGGTTATGCAGATGACAAATCCCCACATGGAAATCCAGTCAAGATGCTGAAGCTGATAGCGTACCCGGACAGGTGTGAAAAAACCTTTCAGGGTGCCACCTGTAGAAACAATGTGCATGTCGGTAATACGGTGAGCGATCATAAACAGAGGGCCAAAAAAGAGATTCATTGTGACACTTGTTGTAAAAGCGGTTACTAATTTCAACCAGGAGAAACCGGGCTCACGGAGAATGTCAGCCGGATCCTCCATAGGGAAATGTACGCCCAGTGTTTTCAGCATATAGGGAGCTCCTTCAGCAAAGATCACAAATGCAATCTTGATCGAGATTCCCAGGAATCCCCAGACAATTGCTCTCGGGAGCAGGCCAAATCCAGGTTGGATATACCTGCCTGTCCGGATACGCAAACCGATACTTTCGCCAAATGTGGCGAGAATAGCAAACTTCACAAAACTCATCAAATAGCCATGCTCCGCATTCAACCTGCGATAGGCTTCATACACCTCAGGAAATAGGAAAAAAGGTAAAAACGCAGCCACAACCACGAT
>JACNKI010000157.1 GCA_014382125.1 Bacteroidota bacterium
TGGGAGCTTCCGCCAAATTCATCGTCACCGGCGACATCACCCAGATCGATCTGCCGGAGAAACAGATATCCGGCCTGACCCAGTCACAAAGCCTGTTGAAAGATATCCCTGGTATTTCCTTCGTCTATCTCGATGAAAAAGACATCATCCGGCATAAACTGGTAAGCAGGATCATCAAAGCGTACGAAAAAGATTAGCCAAAAAGTTTGAACACTGATGACACTGATCAATACAGATCTACACCGATAAAAAATCTGTATTCATCTGTGTATTCTGTGTTCCATTTTTTATAAATTTCTATACCTTTACCGGACTAAAAAATATGATAACTATGCAGAACGTAATCCTCAAAACCGAATTCCACTTTCCCGGGCAAAAGAGCCTCTATAAAGGCAAAGTTCGTGACGTATACAACATTGACAACAAATACCTGGTGATGGTCACCTCAGACAGGATCAGTGCCTTTGACGTGGTCCTTCCAAAAGCGATCCCTTACAAAGGACAGGTATTGAACCAGATTGCTGTGAAATTTCTTGATGCTACAGCTGATATTTGTCCTAACTGGAAGATAGACAGCCCTGATCCAAGTGTTACGATAGGCAAATATTGTACTCCCTTTCCGGTGGAGATGATCATTCGTGGTTGCCTGACCGGAAGTTCCTGGCGCTCCTATAAAAAAGGAGCCCGGGAGATTTGTGGAGTACCAATCCCCGAAGGGATGAAAGAGCACGAGCGCTTTCCCGAACCCATTGTAACACCCACTACCAAAGCTACGATAGGACACGATGAAGATATCTCTAAAGAGGAGATCATCAGCCAGGGCCTGGTTTCAAAGGAGGATTATGATCTCCTGGAGAAGTATACGATCGATCTCTTCAGGCGTGGCACCGAAATGGCTAAAAAGAAAGGGTTGATCCTGGTAGATACGAAATATGAGTTTGGCAAAGGTGATGATGGGAGAATCTATCTGATCGATGAAATTCATACGCCCGATTCTTCTCGTTATTTTTACCTTGATGGATATGAAGAGCGTCAGGCCAAAGGCGAACAGCAAAAGCAACTTTCGAAGGAGTTCGTAAGGGAATGGCTTATCGATCAAGGGTTTATGGGACAAGAAGGGCAACAAGTTCCAGAAATGACCGATGAATTCATCCAACAGGTATCCGATCGCTACATTGAACTCTATGAAATGATCACAGGTGAGAGGTTTGTAAAAACGGACACGACAGAAGTTATCAAACGCGTTGAACAGAATATTTTTAACTGGCTATCAACACATTGACAAGCAGAGCATATGATCTCTTTTTCCCCGCCAAGAATGGATAAAAAAATCGTCGATGCTGTTGTCGACACCCTCTATTCAGGTTGGATCACTACCGGGCCAAAGACAAAGAAATTCGAGAAGATGCTTACCGCTTACGGCGGCCAACAGGCAACCCTCTGTGTCAGCTCAGGTTCAGCCGGACTCGAATTTGCTCTTCGCTGGTTTGGTGTCGGGGAAGGTGATGAAGTGATCGTGCCCGCTTATACTTACTGTGCAACCGCAAACGTTGTTCCTCATTGCGGGGCAAAAGTGATTTTTGTAGATGTCGGAGAAGATTTCAACATCTCCGTTGAAGCGATAGAGAAGGCTATCACCCCCCGGACAAAAGCGATAATCCCTGTTGACATAGCTGGTTTCCCCTGTGATTACAATGAGATCAATGCCCTGGTTAACAGAGAGGATATCCGAAAGAAATTCATGCCTGAAACGAATGAGCAGAAGGAACTGGGACGGATCTTGGTGCTTTCCGATGCAGCTCACTCGATCGGAGCCTGGTACCACGGTAAACGAACAGGATCGCTGACCGATATAACGGTCTACTCTTTTCATGCAGTTAAAACCATCACGACAGCCGAAGGAGGCGCGATTTGTTTGAATCTTCCTTCTCCATTCGACAATGAAGCTATCTACCAGGACCTCAATATTAAATCCCTGCATGGACAAACCAAAGATGCATTGACCAAAACACAGATCGGAAACTGGCGCTACGACATTGTAGAGCTCGGTTATAAGTTCAATATGACCGACATTCAGGCAGCGATGGGCATGGTGGAACTTGAGCGGAATGATAACGATATGCTGGTCCGACGAAAAGAGGTCTTTGATCGCTACACCACAGCACTTTCTGCCTATCCATGGGCTCAGCTACCCACTTATGAAACTCCTGAGAAACAATCTTCCTATCATGTTTTTCTCTTGCGGATCAATGGGATCAATGAAGAACAGCGGGATGAGATCATCCGGGAGATTTTCAAACGGGATGTGGCTGTGAATGTTCACTTTGTGCCTTTGCCGATGATGACCTACTACAAAGATGCCGGATACCGGATGCCGGATTATCCGATATCCTATGACAACTATTCCAGGGAGATCACGCTTCCGGTTTATTATGATCTGACAGATGAGATGGTTGATGAAGTAGTACGAGCAGTGGTGGAAGCGGTGGAAGAGGTTGTGAACTTGTGAATTGGTGAGGTGGTGAGGTGGTGAGGTGGTGAGGTGGTGAGGTGGTGAGGTGGTGAGGTGGTGAGTTAGAGAGTTGGTGATTCGAATTCTTGATATACTTTTATCGTCGATTGGACTAATTTTGACATTGCCGTTGATGCTGATCATCACTGTATTGATCCTGGTTGATTCCCGAGGTGGTATCTTTTTCTGTCAAATCCGGGTGGGAAAGAACGGGAAAGATTTCCGTCTGATCAAATTCCGTACGATGGCAACAGGTGCCGAACAAAAGGGGGGGCTGACTGTTGGCACACGGGATAGCAGGATCACGAGGATCGGTTGTTTCCTGCGAAAATACAAGCTGGATGAGATCCCCCAGTTGATCAATGTACTGATAAGTGACATGAGTATGGTTGGTCCACGGCCCGAGATCCGAAAATATGTGGAAATGTATTCTGATGAACAGAAAAAGGTATTATCGGTGCGGCCGGGAATGACTGATTATGCCTCCATCGAATACATGAACGAAAATGAGATCCTGGGGAGATCAACTGATCCGGAGAGAACCTATATCGAGGATATAATGCCGTCCAAAATTAAGTTGAACATGAAATTCATCGACAATCCTACGATTGGGAATTACTTTTCCATTATCTGGAAAACCGCGATAAGCATATTCATTTCACGTCTTTACTCCTCTTTTTCATAAACCCCTTTCATCACTTTTAAAAGCGCATTCAATTCATCAACTTTCTCCGGGTTATTGAGCTGAGTATAGGTAAGAACCATATTGTTGATCAGCCGGAGAATGATATCAACATTCGTGCAGGGAGTAAAGAAGGAGGGCTCAGGTTTGAGTTTCATCTGGCGGATAAAGAGATCGATCTCCCGGTGGGTAAATACGGCGCCTTTGTTAAACGGATTGATATAAAACAACACGCTCTGCTCCCCGGGATGAGCTTGGTGGAGATCTGAAAGGTAGGCCAGTATGAAGTGTTGCGGCAGATTTACTCCCTGTATCGGGATATTCAGCCGATGGGCAAGAATCATATATAATATCCCAAGTGTAAGCGGACTTCCTTTCCGGCTCTCAAGGAGTGTATTAATATATTGATTGGAAGAGGCATAAAGGTTGATGCGGTTGCCTTCAAATTTATGCATATCGTAAAGGATGTGATTCAATACCTTGACATTTTCAAGAGCGGTCAGGGTATCATTCAGTTCCAGCCAGGCATCCATTTTCATCTGTTCGATCTGGATAGTGATCTTCTCTCCATTCAGTTCTGGATCATCTGTTTTTGATACAAGAAGGAATCCCTGTAACAGATCGGAGGAGCCCAATTTCATCCAGTCGATCAAATCATGCTGAATGTTCTGCTGTCGGATCTGGTTGATAATGGACTTAATACGCTCCTGAACCAAGCCGTCGAAACTACTCTCCCGGGCTTGTTCCAGCTCAATTATCGCTTCGTCTCCAAACGCAAAGATTTTCTCCTGAATCACTCCGAATGTTTTATCATCCGGTTCATCCAGCAGATTGATCAGGGCTGATAACTGGTTTGACTCTGCCATATCACTTGCTCCCGGGTTTCATGCTTTTTACAAATATATCAATTTCACGGAAAAAGCTTGATGATCTCGCAAACTCTGTAATACCATGAGCCGTTTATTCCCGGGTTTTATTCGTATATTTGCTGAAAACCAATAAACGTATATTATGTCATCAGAAGTAGAAATTAACTGGAAAAGAATCACGCCTACCATTTTAATTGTTGTCGGAGTCATTTTACTGATCATCTTCTGGTCAAGAATGACTGTCACGGTTGAAGCCGGACATGGAGGAGTTTTATTCAGAACTTTTGGCGGAGGGGTTGATACGACAAGAACATTTGGAGAGGGTTTTCATGTTATCGCTCCATGGAACAACATGGTTGTTTATGAAACCCGGCAACAGGAAATTGCGGAAGACATGCAGGTGCTTTCATCTAACGGTCTGGAAATCAAAGTAGATGTTTCGGCCTGGTATCAGCCGCTATGGGGTGAATTGGGGAAGCTTCATGTGAAGATCGGCACAGATTACCTCAGACGTATTGTCATTCCGGCGATGCGATCGTCGGCACGAACGGTGATCGGCCGATACACACCTGAACAGATTTATTCGACGAAGCGGGACGCCATTCAGGCTGAGATCTTTGACGAGACAAAAGCGATACTGGATGAAAAATATGTTCAGCTGAACCGGGTGCTGATTCGTTCTATTATCCTTCCTCCCACGATAAAAACAGCCATCGAAAGCAAACTGAAGCAGGAGCAGGAAGCCCTAGAGTATGTATTCAAACTTGAAAAAGCTAAGCAGGAAGCTGAACGTCAGCGCATTGATGCAAATGGGAAAGCACGCGCCAACCGGATCCTCAGCGCCAGTCTGACCGATAAGATCCTCAGGGAAAAAGGTATCAATGCCACCCTGAAACTGGCAGAGTCAGCCAATGCCAAGGTTGTTGTTGTTGGCAGCGGAAAGGATGGCATGCCACTGATCCTCGGCGGCGGGAACTAATATCTGCCTGATCTGCTAAACTCTTACTCAATCAGATTGTATCGTTTTTTAGTAAAACTGTAGCCGAATTTTTCCAGTTCTTCCAGAACAGGCTTATACAACTCAGGTAAATTTGGAGGCATCCGAAATCCGGTTGCGACTATTTTTTTCTCGGCGACCAGCCGTGCAGAAATAGCAGTGGGAAGGGCAACGGCTCTCGACATGGCAGTTTCACCTTCTGGATCGCCTTTTACTACCATCGTAGCCGTTCTTTTTTCTTTTCTGCCCTGTTCAAACTCCGCAAGGACCTCAATATAGAGGATGATCATGTCTTTTTCTCCCGGAGCATATATCATGCGCTTCAGCATCCGGCTTAGAAGTACATCTAAATTGGTACCCACATCCAGAGGTATCTGCTCTTCCCCAAACAACCCAAGCCACTTCAGGCGGTGGATGATATCTGCACTCACATCTATCCCCAGGTAGTCAGCCACTTTCTTGCTGATATCTCCGGAAGGCTCTTTCCCGATCAATGAAGCAGTAAATTCCCGATATGATTGTCCTTTTAGAATCGCCTTTTTTTCATTGTCAAACAATCCCAGGGCTCTCATATATTTCATGTTGTTGCAATAGCCCGAATAGCGTAAAAGTCCGCGATAGAAAGAGACATTTTCATCCAGGCCAAACGGTTTGATGTATTTCTCTACATCTTTGTTGGCATAGGTTTCAAAGGTTCCAAGTCCTTCAATCTCCACAAACCAGAAATGTTCGAATAACTTATCCCCCGGAATAAAGATCCGTTTTCCGTTTTCAATGAATGCTCCGGATGTTTGGGCAGCCACAAACACCGTGTATGGATCCCAGCAGAATTTGTATCCGAAGGGATTGTTATTGGATTCAAAGGAGGGGATCCCGCTGCCGTATGACTTCAGACTCAATACATCTCCTCCGTCACGCCTGATCTCGTCGAGTACCAGCTGGGTGCCGAAATGATCCATTCCGGGAACTTCTCCCAACTCATTCAACACCAAAATTCCTGCCTTCTCAACTTCCTCTTTCATCTCCATCAATTCGGGTACTTCATACGAGGCAGTGATCATATTTTTCCGGAATTTCAAACAAGATCTCAAAATGTGGATGTGAACCGGTTTCGGCGCCATGCTGATCACCACATCTGCATCCTTGACTACATTATCTAGTTGCCCAGAATCATTGTTTTTCCATTCAAGAGCTGTACATTCCGGTCTGTTATTTTTAATCTCAACTGCTTTTTCAACAAACATGTCCATCAACACAACGCGAAAACCTGCATGGTCAATGAAATAATCAACCATAGGCTTAACCATCAAACCTGCTCCTATTATTACGATATTTTTCATGATTTTGGATTTTTTCAGCAAAAGTATAAATATACAAGAATATATACTCAGTCCAACATCCTATATCCAACATCCAATATCCAACATCCAACATCTCAATTTTCTGTACCTTCGTTCCATGAAGATCGAGATCATCAACATTGGCGATGAGATCCTGATCGGACAGGTAATCAATACCAATGCAGCCTGGATGGCGGAGGAGCTGAACCGAAATGGATTCAAGGTGTTTCAGTTCACGGTAATTTCTGATAAGCGTGAGCACATCCTTCAGGCTTTGAACGATGCTCAGAACCGTGCCGACCTGGTCCTGGTCAGCGGGGGTATCGGACCGACCAGAGACGACATCACCAAACAGACCATTTGTGAGTTTTTCGAGACGAAGCTGGTATTCAATCAAGATGCTTTCCGGGATATTGAAATCCTCTTCGGCAGACGGGGATATAAAATAACTGAGCTGAACCGCAAGCAGGCTGAATTACCTGAAAGTTGTATTCCTCTGCCTAATCGGATGGGAACAGCCCGGGGGATGTGGTTTGAAAAGGAACGAGGCTCGAGGGACGAGGGACGAGGGACGAGGGACGTGGGACGTGAGGCGAATAATGAAGATGAATCCGGGATCCGGGATCCGGGATCCGGAATCTTTGTATTTCTTCCCGGTGTTCCATTCGAGATGAAAGATCTCTTTACCCGTGAGGTTATTCCTCGCCTGAAAGAACGTTTTACACCAACCACAATTTATCATAAAACGGTGATGACACAGGGCAAAGGAGAGTCGTTTATGGCTGATATCCTGGAGGCGTGGGAGAACAATCTGCCGAAGCACATCAGCCTGGCTTACCTCCCTCAACCGGGGATTGTCCGGCTCCGGTTTACCGCCGTGGGCGAGCAGCAGGAAGAGCTGGAAACAGAGGTCGATGACGAGATCCGGAAGTTACACAAACTCATTCCCGATCTGATTTTTGGATATGATACGGATACCCTGGAAGCGGTAGTCGGACAACTTTTAATGGTGAAAAACCAGTCGCTCGCCACGGCGGAAAGCTGCACCGGTGGATATATTGCTCACCTGATCACATCCATTGCAGGCAGTTCCAGTTACTTTAAAGGATCCATAGTCGCTTACTCTAACGAAGCCAAGCAGAACATCCTCTATGTGAAGGAGGATAGCCTGGTCGCTCACGGAGCTGTCAGCGAGCAGGTTGTGCTCGAGATGGCCCTGGGAGCACGGGATCGTTTTCGGACCGATTATTCGATCGCTACCTCAGGGATTGCTGGCCCAACAGGAGGGACTCAGGAAAAACCGGTTGGAACTGTTTGGATTGCCATTGCCACACCCGAACGGGTTTTTGCTAAACACTATCTGTTCGGGAACAACCGGGAAAGGAATATCCGGAGAACGGCACTGCAGGCGTTGAATTTGTTGAGGAAAGAATTATAGATATATCTTTCAATTTTTACTATGTTTGTAATTCGTTATGATAGACTGGATTAAGAAAACATCCGCATTTATCTTAATTCTACCAGTACTTCTGCTGGTTCTGCATGATGTGATCCCCCACCATCACCATGCTAATGGAATTCATGGGGTGGTGTGTTCACACCATGAAGCCTCTGATTGTGAAGATGGGGATCATCATACCGACATTCAACTTTCTGAATCGCATCACTCATGTGATATTGAAAACTGTGAGGCGTGTCATTTTCCTGATGAATTTGTTATCGACGACACCTATCGGAAATCACTTTCTATACTACCTCCACACACGTTATTTTCATTCAACGTTGACAATCCAATACAAATTACCCCATTTCTACAAACAATCCACCACGAGCGAGGTTATCTCCTGACATTTAATAAACGTGGTCCTCCCACAAATTTCGCCTGATCATTCTACTTTATTTTATTTTTTTTCATACAAATCAATACTGATTTATCTCGTTAATTATTTCAAAATGAAAAAGTTATTTGCAATTATTGCTCTATTATCCCTTGTGCTGGCAGGCTGTCAAGATCGTTCAACACAGGCTGCGGCAGATAGCCAGGACAACGAAAGTCTCAGTTATACCATTTTCTCAGAGGATTTGGAGTTGTTTGTTGAATTTCCTACTCTGATCGTAGGTGAAAGTACAACCTTTATCACACACTTTACGAAACTTGGTGATTATAAACCTCTGCAGGAGGGAGAGCTGACACTTTCGTTGACCGGGCCATCCACTCAATCTATTGTTGTTGAAGGCCCGGTACGACCCGGGATATTTGAACCAACAATTATTCCTGGCACGCCAGGGATTTTTAATCTGAGTTTTACCATTGAAACAGAAACACTCATTGTAGAATTCATTATTGAAGACCTTGAGGTATTTGCTGATGATGAAGCAGCAGTTGCCTATGCAGCTGAATGTGCAGATCATGATCAGGGAGGGGGTGGCATCAGCTTTTTAAAAGAGCAAGCCTGGAAAATCGATTTTGAAACGCAACCTGTTGAAGCATCAAATTTCCAGGAAATAATCAAAACGACTGGGAAAATTTTGCCCGCCCAGGGAGATGAATATATCATCACTGCCAGGCATGGTGGAATAGTGGTGTTCCGTAAATACAATATCTTCTCGGGAAACAAAGTACGGAAAGGGGAATCGTTGTTCAATCTTTCTGCAAGCGGATTAGTGGATGATAACATCAAAGAACAATATTTACAGACATTGGCTAAATATGAAAAAAGTAAAGCTAACTATACCCGTAATAAATCTCTTGTCAAGGATCAATTAATCACCGAGAGTGAGTTTCTTGAAAGTAAGTATGAATTCGAGATCGACAGCAATGCCTATCAGGTGATCCTGAAAAATTATTTAGAAGGAGGAGCCGAAATCAGGTCTCCCGAGACAGGATTTATACAACGGGTATATGTATCTGAAGGAGAGTTTGTTGAACAGGGGCAGCCCCTGGCATCAATTTCATTGAATCAGAATTTGATTATTGAGGCAGATGTACCTCAGCAATATTTTCACAAACTCGGATTCATCACCTCTGCGAATATAGAAACACCTTACGACAACAAGATCTATGATATTGACAAACTGAATGGTCGCTTGATCTCTTATGGAAGAAATACAGACCCTTCAGGTTTATATACCCCCATCTATTTCCAAATAAAAAACCCTGGAAAATTAATCCCCGGCTCTTTCATCGAAGTTTTTCTTAAGGCCAAACCTGTCAGGGATGCTATCGTCATTCCCCGAACCGCCATCATTGAAGAATTCGGTAACTACTATGTATATATTCAGACTGGTGGAGAGACATATGAAAAGAGTGAAGTTACGATAGCAAATGATGATGGGATCCATGTCATGATTCGTGAAGGTCTTCATGAAGATGACAGGGTTGTCACAAAAGGAGCCTATCGAATCAAACTAGCCTCCATGAGCAGCGACCTTCCATCACACGGCCATGTGCATTAACTGAACTTAAAAATTTGATATCGTGCTAGATAAAATCATAAAATATTCACTCAACAACCGGCTTATTATTTTGGTGAGCGGTCTGCTGGTCCTATTAGCCGGGTCATATATTACCTCCAGGATAGAGATCGATATTTTTCCGGATCTGAATGCTCCCACTGTTGTGGTGATGACTGAAGCGCACGGGATGGCTTCTGAAGAGGTTGAAAAACTGGTTACATTTCCCATTGAAACCGCTATCAACGGGGCTACAGGTATCCGCCGGGTTCGTTCCTCATCGTCTATGGGATTCTCTATTGTGTGGGCCGAGTTCAATTGGGGAGTTGACATCTATAATGCCAGGCAGATTGTGAGTGAGAAGCTACAAACCATCAATGACGTATTACCTGTGGGGATTGGAAATCCCATGCTTGCACCACAATCTTCATTGCTGGGGGAGATCATGATATTCAGTATCAGTTCCGACTCCATTGATCCGCTTCACCTTCGTACCCTGGCCGAATGGGAAATCCGACCTCAGCTTCTTGCTGTTGGCGGCGTTGCCCAGATAACCATCATCGGAGGAGAGTATAAGGAGTACCAGATCCTGGCTGATCCTTATAAAATGAAAAACTATGATGTGACTATGAATGAGCTCCTTGAAGCGAGTCAGTCGACCAATGAAAATGCTTCAGGAGGATTTATCAATGAATTTGGGAATGAATATATCATCAGAGGAATTGCCCGAACTACGGATATTGAGGAGATCGGGAATACGGTTATTAAAATGCGTGAGGGAGCTCCGGTATTGCTGAAGCATGTTTGTGCGATAAAAATTGGAGCTGCGCCTAAAATAGGGGACGGATCCTACAGAGGAGAGAGCGCCGTGGTAATCACAGTGAATAAACAACCGAATGTGAATACCATTGACCTGACCAAAGAGCTGAATGAAACGATTGTTGAAATCCAGGAAAAACTTCCGGATTACATCCAATTCAACAAGGATATTTTTGAGCAGGCTGATTTCATCAACATCGCTGTGAGCAATGTGAGGAAAGCGCTTCTTGAAGGGGCACTGTTCGTGATTGTTGTTCTTTTTATTTTTCTGATGAGCTTCCGTACAACCATTATATCCGTGGTAGCTATTCCTCTCTCACTGCTTGTCACTGTGTTAACATTGAAGTTATTCGGTTTTACCATCAATACAATGAGCCTCGGGGGTATGACAATCGCTATCGGGTCACTTGTAGATGATGCGATTATTTATGTGGAAAATATCTATAAGCGATTGAAAGAGAATGTCAGAAAAGAGAAATCAAAGCGAGGGCCTTCTCTTCAGGTGGTGCTGAATGCTTCCCGTGAGATCAGGTCATCCATTCTCAATGCCACATTTATCATCATCATTGCATTTGTTCCATTGTTTTTCCTGGGTGGTATGGAAGGAAGAATGTTAAAACCTCTTGGGATCGCTTATATCGTTTCCCTTTTTGCATCGCTGATCGTGGCAATGACCGTTACTCCGGTACTTTGCAGTTACATGCTTACGAATGAAAAACGTCTGATCAAACGAAAAGTCGGTAGCTGGGTAACCCGAAGCCTGACATACTTTTATATGCTCAGTTTAAAGCAATCTCTGAAGCAGAAATGGATCATTGTTTCCGCTTCAACGATCCTGTTTATTCTGGCTTTTATTGTTTTTCTCTCTTTTGGAAGAACCTTTCTCCCCCCTTTCAACGAAGGCTCCCTGGCCATCAACATAGCAACTATACCCGGGATCTCCCTTGAAGAATCAAACAAGATAGGTGTGGAAGCGGAGAAAATCCTTCTGGCTATTCCTGAAGTGACAACAACATCCCGTAAAACAGGGAGAGCTGAACTGGCAGAACACTCTTTTGGGGTCAACGTAGCTGAAATTGAAATACCTTTTGTTCTTAAAGAGAGATCACGGGCAGAGTTTCTGCAGGATGTCAGGGATAAGCTGGGACAGATTCAGGGGATTATCATAGAGGTAGGCCAGCCCATCACCCACCGAATCGATCACATGCTATCAGGGACACGAAGTAATATTGCAATTAAACTATTCGGCACCGATCTCAGGGAGATGTATATGCTGGCCATGGAGATAAGAAACAGTATTGAAAATGTGGAAGGCATCGCCGATCTTAATGTGGAGCAACAGATCGAAATCCCTCAGATCCAGATCAAGCCAAAACGAGACATGCTGGCTAAATACGGTATTCCTGTAAGCGATTTCATCCAGTTTGTAGATGTGGCTTTTGGCGGTGAAAAGATCTCTGATGTTTTTGAGGAGGAGCGTTCGTTCGACCTGGTTCTACGTTTTGATGATCCTTACCGGGGAAGTTTGGAAGCCATAAACAATGTGCTGATCGATACCGATAGTGGTACAAAGATCCCCTTGAAAGCCATTGCCGATATCTCATCTACATCAGGGCCTACTTCGATCAACAGAGAGAATGTAAAACGAAAAATCGTAATTTCAGCAAATATCGCCGGGCGGGATCTGCGCAGTGTTGTTAATGATATTCAAAAACATATCGGCGATGAGATCGTTTTTCCGGAAGGGTATTCCATCCAATACGGTGGTCAGTTTGAAAGTGAAGAGAGGGCTTCACGGATCATCCTTTTCACCTCCCTTGCTGCCATCATTGTCATATTCCTGATCCTTTACCAGGAGTTTAAAAAATCATCCCTGGCATGGATTATTTTACTCAACCTGCCTCTGGCATTGATTGGCGGGGTGGCGAGTATCTGGATCACCTCCAGTGTGTTAAGTATTCCGGCTATTATTGGATTTATCACCCTCTTTGGCATTGCTACACGGAACGGGATTTTATTGGTCTCCAAATACAGAAATCTTGCTAAAGAGGGATATAGTCTCCAGGATACCGTGATCAAGGGATCAATGGACCGCTTAAGTCCTATTCTGATGACGGCACTGACCGCCGCACTCGCCCTGATCCCACTGGCAATTGCAGGTGATAAACCGGGAAATGAGATACAAAGCCCGATGGCCGTAGTGATACTGGGCGGATTGCTATCCTCTACCCTGCTGAATGTATATGTGGTTCCGGTGGTCTATACACTAATGAATTCAAAAAAATCAAATCATGAAAAATAAGATCTTATTCCTTGCCTTCTTGTTGACAGTTTCAGGAAGTGCTTGGGGACAGTCATACAACCAGGTCATGCAGATGATCCAGCAGAATAATCTATCTATTGCTGCTTCACAGAAATATCTTGAAGCCGAAACATACAACTACAAGACCGGCCTGGCCCCGGAGGATCCGACTGTTGAGTATGGCTATTTCCCGGGGAATAAATCCTCGATCGGGATCAAGCAAACCCTCGATGTAACGATGGGATTTGATTTTCCAACAACCTATTTCAACAAAAAGAAGATCTCCAGAAGCCAGGCAGAAAACATCTCCTACCTGACGCAAAACAAAATACAGGACATCTTGCTCATAGCAAGGGATTACTATTTTGAGATCGTCTACCTGAATAAATACCACCTGGTGTTAACTAAAAGGAATGAGCAGGCGCATGCCCTGCTTGAAGCGTATCAGGAAAAATTCAATAAAGGGGGTGTGAACATTCTTGACCTCAATAAAGCAAAGATGGAGCTTGCGGAGGCCGAAAGCCGACTTCGCCTGAATGAGTCGATGATAGCTATTTATACGGAAAAGCTGAGCATGCTGAACTACAGCAATAAATTAGTTGTTTTTGATACTCTTTATCCTGTAATCCAGTTACAAAGCTTTGACACACTATATAATGAATTGGTTGCGATGCATCCTTTGCTAAAAAGTTCTTCCATGGAGACTGAGCTGGCTAATCAGCAGGTTTCTCTGAGCAGATCAGAGTGGTTGCCCGACCTGGAGGTGGGCTATTCAGGAGAAGATATCAAGGGTGATATTTTCCAGGGAATTAAAGTGGGAATAAGCATTCCTTTGTGGCACGACCTGAACAAAGTGCGCTATTCAAAGATGCACGCCGAATTTGCCCGGTTGAATGAGAAAAGGATATACAACCAGACGGAGTCGTGGCTCCGTCAAAAATATACAGAGGTACTGGCTCTGAAAAAAAACTATGAAGAGTACGAGCAGGTATTAACTTCATCCAATAGCCTTGCTATGCTCGAAAAATCCCTGAAGCTGGGACAAATCTCGTTGATCGAATACCTTTTCGAAATGACCTATTACTACAGGATGTATGACCAATACTTGTTTTACGAAAAGTCCTATCACCTGGCTTTGTCGGAGATGTATAGGTTTAATTTGTAGAGGTACACGTTTGTCGATTCTTTTCTGTTTTTTATCGAAATCCCTTGACTTTTATGTTTCAATAGTTATATATTTGTAAACTTCATTATTTATGAAGTATATAGAAAATTGAATATCATGAGCAATCGATCAAAGTTACGGATGTCTGTCGGACTCTTTTACCCGATAGCCATGATCTCCTGTTATATCATCGCTATCGCTGAATGGGGAATCCGTTCGTGGCTCATCAGGGAAGGGATGGATATCCATCAGATGCCATTTCTAACCTATTATATATGTGGTGCGTTTTTTATCTCGATGGGGATCTACCAGTGGTTCAAATACCGGCTCTGGGTATACCTGGTAATTGGGATTCTGGTAGGCTTTTTATGTGTCCAGGGGCCGACAATGATCACCAATGATTACTTCTTTACAAAAGCTTCTTATTTCATTACGCTATTTGTCCTGGCTCTCTTCGTGATCCTTAACTGGTCAACCCTGTATGGACAGGAGCGTTATGAGATCAACTCCAGGAGACTCTTCAAACTGGCAGCCGAATTGATTGTTGAAACAGCCGATGGTTTTACCGACCGCCCTTTTTATGCCGGAGAGATCAAGGCCTCGCAGGACGAATTGCTTGGATTTTCAAGGTTTCTGGAAGGTAAATATGTAGCCAGGGTATTTCATGAAGAGAGAACAATTTTCCTGACTTTTTCTCTGAACAGAAGCCTCATCACCGTAGTAAAGCCAAAAGAGGTGAGTCATATTTCTATCAATGAGTCAGGTATCATGACTGTATTTATCTCCGAATCAGACTACAGGCAATATCGCAGAACTTACAACTTTAACCAGCTCTGCCAATCCATCGGAGAGGTCTGCAAAAGGTTTATGGAATATTATCAGCAAGGGCTGGAGGCACGGATCATCACCGAATTGAAAACAGCCCGATAACAGAAAAATCACAAATGACAAGTACCAAATTTCAAATAAATTACAATTTTCAAAAAAACAAGGAAACAAACAGGAGGATATTATGAAATACAAAGTACATCGTTTTGACATCAACATGGAAAGAGATCAGCACCAGCTGGAACGAATGCTGAATAGTTTAAAAGGCGAAGTGGTCTCCATCATTCCAAATGTGGCAAAAACCACTCTTTTCCAAATCTATGGCATCACCCGAAAAGTTAACTTTCTGCTAATCGTGGAAAAAGTAAACTAAACCTTAAAAAACAGAAAAATGAGAAGGTCTATAATTAGTATCAGCATAATGATGTGTTTAGTCTCTTTGCAAGGGTATTCACAAAAAGAGGCCATCTACAAACATCCGACGTTGGGTTTTCAGTTTACAGCCTCAGAAAATTGGCAAAGGATGAATCATCCGAAGGATAAGTTGATATATGAAATGGCGGATCCACAGGGTGAAATTCATGTCATCTTATGGGTGACCGAAACAGAAAGTGGTCCGAAGCATTACCTTGAAAAAATGGCAGACATGAAAGGGTTGCGGGTAACCGGGGATCCACTAAATATGGCCGTAAACGGACGTAAAGGGTGGGTAATCAAGGCAGAAGGAGAGGTCAATGGCATTGAATCAACTGTTTTCATCCTCTCCATTCCGATGACCGGGGAGAAGTATGTCCATCACAAAAACCACATAGCTCAATACATCATGCAGATCTGGTGCCCCACGGAACTCCTACCTCAAAAAGTGAAAGAGATAGAAACTATTCACAAAAGTGTTGAAATACAATAGTTTATTTGTTAAAAAAATAATCATTAAAAGAAATCCAATGAAAACTTTACAATTAGTAATCTATGCCCTATTGCTGGTATTCATCGTTCCAAAATGTGCTTCTGCACAACAAGAACAGGTTGGAAAAACCGGCGAAAAAACCCTCTACTATGGAGTGGAGATCAACGATGTCTTATGCGGGTATGCGAAGGTGACATCCGTTTCCGAGGAGAAAGATGGGAAAACTGTCGACAAACTTGAAGGTACTGTTTTCCTTAAACTCTCTGTCCTGGGTGGCGGTATGGATCTTAAAATCACCTATCTCTATTTCGCAGATCCATTGACAGAACAGTTTTTCTTCAATACCACAACGGTACAAACTGGTGATACCAGAATGGAGTTCGCTACAGAGGTTCTTGATGATACCATCTTTTTTGAGTCTGTTTCTGCAAAAGAGACAAAGAGCTTCCCTTATACACAGGATATCATTCTTGAGTCCCCCCTTACTACGATTCACATAGTGAATGATTTCATCAAAGGGGATGCTACAAGTAAGGATTATAAGATCTATGATCCAAGTCGTGGAGAGATCTATGAGAAAACTTTTACCAGAGTTGGTGAAGAAGATCTTGAGTTAGCCGGGACAACATACCAATGCCTTGTGGTGGAGGAGATGAATCCTGCACTGGGACTCAAAGCGAAGCAATGGTATGATATCGCTTCCGGATTGAATGTGCAGACTCTGATCTCCAACCGGAGAATCTACTTAGCAAATTCTTCTGTGGTTAAAAAGATCACTACGGTTAATATGGATGATATTTTGTTTGCCAAAGTCAATACGAAAATCTCCGACATTCATAATATCGACTACATGAAGGTCAGGGGAAAGATTGAGTCGGCCGGTGAGCAACTTACACCAGAGAGTCTTAACCACCTTGGGCAAACCTTCACCGGGACCGTCACGGACAACGTGATTGACGGGGTTTTTGAAATAACTGCAGGAAAATATGATGGCACCGATGCTCCTCTATTTCCTCCAGACTTTACAAACGATACTGATTTGGAAAAATATCTGAAGCCGGAAAACCTGATCGAATCTGACGATCCCATATTGATAGAGAAGGCTAAGGTGATCACGGACGGTTCAGCTGATTCCTGGGAAGCCGCAAAACGGCTCAGCAAGTGGGTAGCAGAGAACATCGAAGGAGCTGTTCCGGGTGGAACATCTGCCATCAACACCTATAAAACCCGGCAGGGTGAATGCGGATCACACTCCCGGTTGCTGGCTGCTTTCTGTCGGGCAGTTGGCATTCCTGCAAGACTGGCTGTCGGATGTATGTACTCTTCACTCTATAATGGAAGTTTTGGTCAGCATGCATGGACGGAAGTTTACATGGGTGATGCAGGCTGGATCCCTGTCGATGCTACTGCCTTCGAGATTGACTTCATCGATGCGGGTCACATTCGCCTTGGAATTGGAACCTCCTTCAATCCTAAGGAGATGGAGATCCTGGAATATAGAATGGCAGGAGGTACAACAACTGCTGCTGATACCATCCCTGTTGAATTTCAACCCTATCTGGGAAAATACACTGATCTGAGCCGGAACCGGGTGTTTACAGTGGCCTATCAAGACAAGAGTGTAGCCGTGGATATACCCGGACAGATGGTTCTGGTGTTAAATGAGCCGGATGAAAATGGCTACTGGTATCCGAAACTAACCCGTCAGCTATATTTCCAGTTTCCAAAAAATACAGTTGGTACAGTGGAAAAACTACTCGTCACCCAGATGGTGCCTATTCCAAGAAAAGCTGATCTCGACACATTGCCATCCGATGTTCCGAAAATCCTCCTTCCTTACATCGGGATTTATGACCTGCCCCAGGCGAAACTGACTGTTCCTGTATCTTATCAGGAAGGGAACCTTTCCATCCCTGATCTGATAGGCAGAACGAATAAACCAGTGATTCTACTGGAAAAAGATGGGAAATGGAATTCTGAAGACGGGAAATATACCATCAGGTTTGAGAAAAATGACACAGGCACCGTGGTCAGGATGGTCGCTGCTATTCACTTTACATTTACCCGGGGCGAACCTGCTGCCAATATCATCGAAAAGGTTATTGAAGAGAAGGGAATCGATGCAGGATTGGAG
>JACNKI010000167.1 GCA_014382125.1 Bacteroidota bacterium
ATCCATCCAGCACGCTGAAGTTAATCACCCCGTTCATCACCGCTTTCTCTCCACTGGTTCCGGAAGCTTCCAGGGTTCGGGTTGGAGTATTTAACCATACATCTACCCCCCGGATTAAATATTTAGCCAACTCGATATCATAATTCTCAACAAATAGAATTTTGCCCAGAAACTGTGGGGTGTGCATCACTTCGAAGACGCGTTTGATGAGATCCTGTCCCGCTTTATCATGTGGGTGAGCCTTACCGGCAAAGATGAATTGAACGGGTTGTTCCTCATTGTTGACAATCCGTTCCAGCCGGTCCAGGTTGCTAAAAAGCAGGTGAGCTCTTTTGTAAGTAGCAAAACGCCGGGCGAAGCCAAATGTCATCGCATTTCCCTGAAGTGAATCCCGGAGTTTGAAGATTAGTTTCGGATTTTCATTCCTTCGTGTCATATCATCGTAAATCCGCTGAAACAAGTATTCTGACAACTGATCCTTTTGTTTCATTTTGGTCTTCCAGACGATCTCATCATCAACCAGATGAATCTTTTTCCAGTATTCCGGATTTGACTGATCTGCCAGAAACTCATCTCCAAACTCTTTCAGGTAGAGCAGTTGCCATGATTTGGCTGTCCATGTAGGATAATGCACGCCATTTGTTACATACCCAATATGCAACTCTTTTGGATAATACCCCGTATATAACTTACTGAACATTTCGCCTGATACAGCACCATGAATCTTGCTCACTCCGTTGATCTCCTGTGAGAGGTTCGCTGCCAGTACGCTCATGGAGAATTTCTCATCCCGATCATTTTCTACCATACGGCCAAGATTCATAAATTGCTCCCAGCTGATGTTCAGATGATCGGAAATATACGAGAGATACCTTCTCATCAGATCTTCAGGGAAGGTATCGTGTCCGGCCGGAACAGGTGTGTGGGTTGTAAAAAGAGTGGACGCCCGTACCACCTCAGATGCCTGGGCAAAGGTAAGCCTCTCATTCTGGATATACTTCTGCAACCGTTCGAGGCCAATGAATGCCGAGTGTCCTTCATTGCTATGGAACAAATCTGGTTTCACACCTAACGAATCCAGTGTCCTGATCCCGCCGATACCCAGCAAAATCTCTTGCCTCAACCGGTTCTCAAGGTCTCCTCCATAAAGATGATGAGTGATACCACGGTCTGACTCCTGATTTTCCTCAATATCTGTATCCATGAGATAGAGAGGAATACGACCAACATCAACACGCCAGATCTTGGCATACATCGTCCGGCCTGGAAGAGCAAAAGTCACTTTGATCCAGTTACCGTTATCGTCGCGGACCGGATTCAAAGGCAGGTGCGTAAATTTTTGTGGCGTGTAGGTCGCTATCTGATCACCAAAAAGAGAAAGACTCTGCTTGAAATATCCATATCTGTAAAGCAAGCCAACTCCAACCATGTTGACATTTGAGTCACTGGCCTCTTTAAGATAATCACCGGCAAGCATTCCAAGTCCGCCTGAATAGATCTTAATAGTGTCATGTAAACCAAACTCCATGCTGAAGTATGCAATCAGTTCCCTGGGTTTCTCCTCCCCTTTCGCCATGTAAGCATCAAATTTAGCCAACACTTTTTTTAACCTGGCAATGAATTTCTCATTAATACTCAGCTGTTTAAGCTCCTCGTAGGTGAGTGACTCCAGAAGTGCAACAGGATTAAACTTCAACTCATACCAGCGTTCTTTATTTATCTGTTCGAAGAGTTCACTTCCTTCGTAATTCCACGACCACCATAAGTTTCTTGAAAGAGGTTCCAGGCCATCAAGGGTTTTCGGAATACGTTGCTGAATCAAAACCTTTCTCCATTCAGGTTTAATTTCTGTTACCGACTTGAGCCTGGAAGTCTGAGTCTGTGGTATTTTGATTTGGAATTGATCCACTCTTTCCATTGTTTTACCTATCGCAAGCGAGAATACGTTTTTATAATGAATAATCAGGTTCTTCCATAACGCTGAGCGAGAGATCTCATATGCTTTGATCCGTATCTTGATGATATCCTTTTCTGTTTTATTTGAGCACTCTGCAACCTTACTGACTATCTCGTCAACTACTTCTGCGGCATTATCATCGGTTCTTTCTATCACTGAGATACATTCCTTTACAGTAGGAAAAAGCTCTTTCACCCATTGACCAAAACCGGCAAGGGTAGTTGTGATCGTAGGGATATGGAAAGCCATACTCTCAAGTGGTGTATATCCCCATGGTTCATAGTAGGAAGGAAAGATTGAACCATCAAACCCAACCAGCAAGTCATAGTAACTGAGATCAAAAATCCCGTCATGCCCATTCAGGTAAGCAGGTACAAAAATAATTTTCACCTTATCTTCTGTTCTGTTCAGAAGGTTATTCTCCCGGATACTCCGGAGTATCCAGTCATTCTCCGGTTCATGAAGTCCATGTGTGAGATACTCTTCCTCTAAGGGATGATTGAAATCTTGTTTCCCAATCCTGGCTAGCAATTCCTGTCGTGGCCCCGACTGATAAGCAGGCACCATGATAAAAGCAATGATAGGTGCGCCGATTTTCTCATGGATATTCAATTTGCCCATGGTATCTAAAAAGAGATCGATACCTTTATTGTGAAATTCATACCGACCACTGGTAATCAATAGGATACTATCCTTCGACATCTTCTGGTTTAACAAGCCTTCAGAAACTTCTAAAAGCCTCTTCCGTGCGATATCACGTTTGGCAATATAGGCTTCCCGGGCAGGTACAAATGAGTCCTCAAACCCATTTGGGGTGACTTCATCGACCGATTTCCCTAAAAACCGGATACATTCATTATTGGTGATACTGCTAACGGTAGTAAAAGCATCTGCTTTCTGAGCAGCCAGCTTCTCCAGAGAATATTTCGAGACCACGCCAAAACGGTGTGCAACCTGATCTCCCTCATATGACGCTAAGTCTTTATAAAGAGGCAATCCGTTGCCGGCGATACACCTTCCAAGCACGGTTGCATGAGTAGTAAAGACTGTTCCCACCTGTGGCGCCTTCTCTTTCAGGTATAGAATACCGGTGCCTGTCATCCATTCGTGGAAGTGGGCAACAATTTTATCATGATGAGAGAGGTTGTAGTTATAAAAACTTTCAATGATCTTTCCAGCTGCATAACCAAAAAGAGCTGGTTCAATATAGTCCCATGCACCGGAAAGGGAATCGAGCTGATAGTTCTCCCAGAATTTCGACAGGATACTGTCTTTCTCCGTGAAGAATTTTGTGAAATCTACCAGAATAGTGAGGGGTTGGCCACTGACATTCCATCTGCCAATCTTGATCCGCAGCTCTTCGCTTTCAGCATGCTGGCGCCATGATTTAAAGAGGTATTGATCCTCAGTAAAGAGAGGATTCTCATGTGTCTCCTTCCAGATATCAGGGCCGATCAGAATATAGTTATCTTTATACTCGTTGACCAGTGTCAGGGCTTTGGTTGAGATGACCGTATAGATCCCTCCCACTTTATTACATACCTCCCAACTGGTTTCAAACAGGTAATCAGGATTGATGATGAGATTCTCTTTTGGTACCATAGACCAGGCCGGTTGCTGAATTAGTTTTTCTTCTTTGGTTTGATTGTTGTAGCTTTTTTCACTCTTGGTTTGCGCGCTGCTACCTTGGTTGTTGGTTTTGCTTTTCCCTTGGTCTTTGGCTTTACTTTTGCTTTTGGCTTCGCAACACTCTTTTCCGATTTTGCCTCTTTGGCAGGCTCATCCTTTTCGTCCACGCGGATGATAAAATCAGAAAGCACGTTCATATAGTTGATAAACGCTTCATATGGTGAATCGTATGGATTAAAATATTTATGTACTTCACCATCGGAGAACCATTTCGTACACATGTAATAAAAATGGTCACTCGTCTGTAATCTTTCCCAGTCACGCATCACATCGGGTTTATCGCACGCCATCACCTCCTTCTCAATGCCATATAATTTCCCGAAGGCTTCATCCTGAAGCTCATTGCCCAGCCAGGCAGTAAGATCTTTTTCCTCATCCGCCCAGGAGATAGGATAGAGAACAGAAACCGGAGCTACCGGTTGGAGCTTCTCACTCAATTCACTTGGTGTTGAAAAATTGTACGTTGAGTGAGAAAATACGGCCCCTGGCAACGTATAGAAAAAATCAAAGATGCCGGTCTCTTCTCGTTGTTGTTCTCCGAGGGTTTCATAGTTCAGAAAGAGATTTACCACCTCTTCTTTCTCAGGAACATGATTCAACCAGTTAACAAATTTCTCCGTGGTGATTGGCCACTCGGACCAATCCCTGGCAGAGAAACGGAAGATAATATCGTCGCTCAGCCTGAAATTCCTCAGCAACAACTTCAATTTGGGGTTTGCGGCGCTGCAATAGAGGAAATTTGGACTCTTCCAGCCGAGAACATGTTTGGCTCCCTCAGTAAGCATAGTAGAGAAACCCAATTCAGCAACAGTCTGACCGATCTGATCATCAAAGATCAACTCTGTATTTCGAAACGTAGTAGGTCTCTGGTTAAACAGGTCATTGATCCTGTCGCGGTGTTTCTCGATCTGCCTGATAAACTCCTCTTTGCTGCCCAGTGATGCCAGGGAGTGAGCATATGTTTCTCCTGTAAATTCCACACAGCCGGTAGCAGCCAACTCCTGAAATCCGTGAATAACCTCAGGTGCGTGTTGCAACAATTGCTCAAGCACCGGGCCGGAAATCGAGAAGGTAACCTTGAACGAAGCACCAAACTCACGGATCATGTCAAGCATCATTCTGTTAGCTGGCAGGTATGAGCGCTCGGCAACACGTCGGATGATATGCCGATTCTGATAATCATCATAGTATTGGTGGTCCTGACCAATATTAAAGAACCTATAGGTACGTAACCTGTATGGCTGATGAACCTGAAAACAAAGATTGATGAATTTCATAATACTGATTTATATACTTCAAGCACATTGTATGCCGCATTTTCCCATTTCAGATTATCTACTTCCTCTTTGCCATACTGGACAAACAATTTCTGCAACCCATCATAATGCAGGATCCCGTATATGGCATCCGCCATAGCATCAATATCCCAGAAGTCCACTTTTATGGCGTGCTTAAGGATCTCCGAAACACCCGACTGCTTGGAGATCACGACCGGTACATTCGAACGCATTGCCTCCAGGGGAGAGATCCCGAAAGGTTCCGAAACGGATGGCATGACATAAACATCGCTCATAGCAAACATCGTATCAACCTCTGCTCCTGCAAGGAAGCCTGTGAAATGAAACTTCGTGCCCATCTTCAGCTTTGCGATCCGGCGCACCATTCTGTTCAGCAAATCGCCCGAGCCGGCCATGACAAATCGCACATTCTCGTCTCTCTTCAGCACTTTGTGTGCAGCTTCAACAAAATAATCAGGCCCCTTCTGATAGGTTACCCGCCCCAGGAAAGTGACCACTTTCTCTTTCACATGCTTCCTGATAGTTGCTGCCTCTGGGCGACCTGATGGTTCAACGGCATTGTGGACAGTAACGATCTTTTCAGGATTAATGCCATACTTTTCAATGACAATCTGCCGGGTCAGGTTACTCACGGTGATCACCCGATCGGCTTCCTGCATTCCTTTCTGCTCGATCTCAAACACCGAGGTATTCACATTCTTACCGGAACGGTCAAACTCTGTTGCATGGACATGGATTACAAGCGGTTTCCCGCTAATGTTTTTTGCTGCAATCCCTGCCGGATATGTCAGCCAGTCATGAGAATGAATCACATCAAATCCGTACTGTGTTGCGATGGATGAAGCGATCAAGGCGTAACGGGAGACCTCCTGCATCAGGGTTTTTCCGTATTTGCCGGAAAATTTGAATTTTCTGGAGAATATCGTCCGGCTCTTTTCAGAAGTCTTCTTCGTCTCCTTTTCGGCCAGGATCTCAAACTCTTCCGGTTCCATGTAAGGAATAAGGTTTGAGCCAATCTCAATGTAGTTAATCTTGTTCCAGAACTCCTGTTGTTGGCTATCCTTGAAATCCATCGTTATATCGCTGGCATTGATCAGCCGGAAACCAGGATGAAGCTCATCACCATATGCTTTAGGCACGACAAATATAACATCCGTCCCCAGTTTTACCATCCCTTTTGTGAGGCCAAAACAAGCTGTCCCAAGTCCGCCGGTGATATGCGGCGGAAACTCCCAACCAAACATTAAGACACGCATACCGATTTTCGATTTACGATTTATATTTCTTTTCACCTCTCACCTCTTACCTCTCACCTCTCACCTACCTCATACTCTCCTATCAACTGCCCTATTCTGAGCAGTTCGGCCACCGACCATGCCTGGGAGATAGCTCCCCTGGGGGTATGTGGCGGGTCGCCATCATAAATCTCAGAGATCGTACCTACTCCATGCTCAGTCAACGTCTGAGCAAATTCTTTATAATACCCTTTGATAAAGGAGAGGCCGCTATTGCCATGAATCTTCAGGTAACCCTCTACAAAATGGCCAAATAACCAGGGCCACACTGTTCCCTGGTGATAGGCTTGATCACGCTCAGTCTGATCTCCGAAATAGATCCCTTTATACGCTGCACTAACCGGTGTCAGGGTGCGCAGTCCACGTGTTGTAAGTAACTCCTGTTTGATCCTGCTGAGCACTCGTTTTCTGATCTCTTCATCAACCGGGCTGAAAGGTAACGAAGTCGCAAAGACCATATTGGGCCGGACGGACCAATCCGTATATTCGCCATCCACATAATCGGCCAGCATTCCTTTCTCAGCATTCCAGAAAATTTCAAGAAACGCACCCGGGATCTTCTTAGCAACGTCATTCCAATTTCTGACAAAATCCATATCTCCAGCCTCATTGGCTATCTCCAGACTGAACATAATTGCGTTATACCACAGGGCATTGATCTCTACCGCGAGTCCGGTGCGTGGGGTAACCGGTTTGCCATATGCAACCGCATCCATCCAGGTCACTGCTTTCCCCGGAATACCTGCATAGATCAGTCCGGAAGGTTCCATATGAATATTAAACTCAGTCCCGTTTCGATATCCCTCGAGAATCTGTTTCATCTTCCAGCCATATTCTTTCCATACCAGCTTTTGATGGCCAATGGCTTCCGTATATTTTTGAAGCGCCCAGAAAAACCATAAAGATCCGTCAGCGCTGTTGTAGGAAGAGTTCTGCCCAAAATCAATGTTCGGAAAAAGCGGACCCTTCATCTGCTTGATCATCGTATCAACCACCGCTTTACATGTTTGATGATCACCCGCTACCAGGGTCAATCCAGGCAAAGCGATGAACGTATCCCGTCCCCAGCGTCCAAACCATGGAAAACCGGCAATGATATCGGTCTTGTCTCCCCGTTTTACGATGAACTGCTGTGCTGCGTTAGCCAGGCAATGTTCAAAATCATCCCGGGGTATCCGTTTCTTCAACTCGGAAGTATATACTCTTTTGATGCTCTTCTGTGTGATCCCGGAAGTTCCGGCTGAAAAACAGACCGACTCTCCTCTCTTGATATCAAACTCAAAAAAACCGGGTACATAAAGATCTTCGAGGCATTCATATCCTCTCTCCATCTCCTCCCGGTATTCAATATCATAATACCAATCCGGCACATGGGTGTATTCATTCTCCTTGGAGAGCTGCATGAATAAGTTCGTATAGCCTTCATACATCTTCACCCGGATGCCACCCGGAACCTTCTCATACTTTTTATCTGCATGGGTATTCTCTTTGCTGAGATGATGGACATTACGGAAAGCAAGAAATGGACGCAGACGGATACGGGTGGGAGAATGAGCCTCCTCCAGTGTATATTTGATAATGATTCGGTCTTCCTGTGTGATAAGAATCGTCTCTCTTGTCAGGATTACCCCCCCTACCCTGTAGACGAGTTTGGGCACCTTATCAACAGAAAAATCACGAATATATTTGTGCCCTTTGGGATTATATTTACCCCCTTTATACTTGTGAATACCCAGGTTGAACTCTGCTTCCTGTTGAATCACTGTCTCATCCACGGATGAGAGCAACACATGATTATCATAATCAATACCGGGTTGAGGCGTTACCAGAAAGCCATGATATTTCCGGGTGTTGCAATTGATGATGGTGGAACTGGCGTAAGAACCTGCGCGGTTCGACCGGATCATCTCCCGTTGCAGAGAGTACTCCAGGTTGACAAGTTGATTCTTATCAAAATTGATATAACTCATTTAAGTAGAATTATCAGCCTGTTCAAAGTCAAGCGAAATACAAAGAACTGCAAAAGTACAATATTCCATGCATTTTATGGTTGTATTAATATCCTCTGAATTTGGTAATTTTGCCACATGATACAACGCCGATATACCTTTTTTATCCTCCTGCTTGCCGGAATTTTAATCGCACAATTCTCCTGTAAAAAAAAGGATAAGATTGATACAAACGCCTCCCTGAGACTCAGCTTCTCAAGCGATACTGTTTTTTTTGATACCGTCTTTTCGACGATTGGATCGATTACACAGCGGTTGATCGTTTACAATAACAACGACAACAAAGTGAATATCTCTCAGATCAACCTGGCTGGCGGGCAATCTTCCAACTACCGTATCAACATTGATGGGGATTCTTCACTGGTCGTCTCGAATATTGAGATACCGGGACACGACAGCATCTTTATTTTCATACGGGTGACCGTTGACCCAAACAATCAGAATACCCCTTTTGTTGTGGCCGACTCCATCCTATTTTCACTGAACGGCAACTTGCAGGATGTAAACCTGGTTGCGTGGGGGCAAAATGCCCGGTTCAGGAAACAATTCACAGTAAAAGGAAACATCGTTTGGGATAGTCTGAAACCCTATGTCATCTATGATTACCTGCAGGTAGATACCTCTGCATCATTACTGATCATGCCTGGCACTAAAATTTATTTTCACAAGTATGCTTATTTCGCCGTCGCTTATGATGCATCCCTAAAAGTACTTGGGAACCTGGAGCATCCGGTCAGGTTCCAGGGCGACCGGTTAGATCCATTTTATCGTGATCTTCCCGGCCAATGGTTTGGCATCTTCTTCGAAAGTGGTTCCAAAGAGCACGAGATCAATTATGCCATCATCAAAAACGGCATATTCGGTATCCAGGTTGGTGTGCCCGGTATCTCCTCAGAACCCATGTTGAAGCTCCACAACACAATCATTCAGAATACGACCTCTGATGCCATCTTCGCATATGCGAGCTCCATCGTCTCAACCAATTGTGTGATCGGCAACAACGGAGGCGCTGCTCTCTGGGTGGAAAAAGGCGGCTCATATGATTTCCGTCAATTAACAATCGGGAACTACTGGGGAAGCTCTGTCAGGTTCTCTCCATCGCTCAACATCAAGAACTTCAGCTACGACACACTTGGTAATAAAGTGCCGGGACCTTTGACCAAAACGTTCTTTGGAAATAGCATCATTTACGGATCTGAAGTGGATGAGGTCCTTCTGGACCAGATGAATGCCGTTCCTTTCGAGATCGTTTTCGATCACTCTCTTCTTAAGACTGAAACATCTCTAACTGATCCGCAGAGGTATATCGGTTGTTTTGCTAATGAAGATCCCTTGTTTGTAAATCCGTTGTCATATAACTTCCGGATCGACAGTCTCTCTCCTGTTATTGATAAAGGAATTCAGATGGGAGTACCCTTCGATATTGAAGGTGTTGAAAGAGGAACCACCCCGGATCTTGGGGCCTATCAGTGGGTTCCTACCCTGTAATTATCTTTTCATCGCTTTGAGCAGGCTAGCCGCTATATCAGCGGGGGATTCAATGACAAAGACACCACATTCATTCAGGATCTCTTTCTTTGCCTGTGCCGTGTCTGCTTTACCCCCTACGATAGCTCCTGCATGCCCCATGGTACGCCCTTTGGGGGCTGTAGCGCCGGCGATGAAACTGACTACCGGTTTGGTCCCATGCTCTTTAATCCAGTTTCCTGCATCGGTCTCCATGTTCCCTCCAATCTCTCCAATCATCACGATCGCTTCTGTCTCAGGGTCGTTCATAAATAGCTCTACAGCATCCTTTATCGTGGTGCCTGGGATCGGATCGCCTCCGATGCCGATCACTGTCGACTGTCCGAAACCGGCCTTGGTCAACTGATCCACAGCTTCATACGAGAGCGTTCCACTGCGGGAAACCACACCAATGGTACCGGGTTTGTGAATAAAACCCGGCATAATTCCGATCTTGGTATCCGGAGGAGTAATTATTCCGGGACAATTTGGACCAATCAAATGGACCCCTTTATTATCGATATAGTCTTTCACGGGGATCATATCGTTGACCGGAATTCCTTCTGTGATACAAACAATGACCTGAATACCTGCTTCTGTCGCTTCAGAGATCGCATCGGCTGCAAAAGGCGGCGGAACAAAAATCACGGAGACGTTGGCTTCCGTGGTTTTCATTGCCTCGGCAACAGTATTAAACACAGGTCGTTCAAGATGAAACAAGCCACCTTTGCCAGGCGTTACGCCACCTACGATATTCGTGCCATAATCAATCATCTGGGCAGCATGAAAGGATCCTTCACTACCTGTAAAACCCTGAATAATGACACGGGAATCTTTATTTACCAGAACACTCATTACGATTTACGATTTACGTTTTTAGGAATAACAGTTAGAAGTTAGAGGTTTCAAAGATATAGATTAAGGGAGAAAGGGGAAAATAATCTGCTTAAGATATTCGATTCAGATAGTATATTCTTTTCCCGGGCCTGAGCCGCAATGAAGATATCCTATCCTTTTTGCTTGAGCCGCAATGAAGATATCCTATCCTTTTTGCTTGAGCCGCAATGAAGATATCCTATCCTTTTTGCTTGAGCCGCAATGAAGATATCCTATCCTTTTTGCTTGAGCCGCAATGAAGATATCCTATCCTTTTTGCTTGAGCCGCAATGAAGATATCCTATCCTTTTTGCTTGAGCCGCAATGAATTGCGGCTGTACGGGGAGCTTTGCCATATAGTTGGATTGCGCGATTAATCGCGCAAAAACGGGAATCGTTTCTATTTAGCCTTCTTCCATGTCTTTGGATTCTCTCTGATATATTGCCTGGCTAAATCCAGATCATGCTGGCTTCTTAGAATTCTATCATAATATCTGGGATGCCAGGCAAATGATTTGTCGATGTTATGATGAATATAATATGAGGAAGCTCCTTTAAACCATCGTACTACTTTACCAAGTGAATGATCTGATAACATTGGATTTTTCAATCCAGTCACACCACCTCGAGATTCGTTTGCAGGTGCTGACATTATATTCTTCATGCCGACTGAATTTTTAGTTTCCGTTAATTCTGGTACCATGGAGTATTCCCGTTTTCTTTCTGTAATCCGGATAATGCCGTGCATATGATCAGGCATGAAAATAAAATCATCAAGTTCAATCCTATCGAGCTTCAGTGGTATATTTCTCCAGGTCATTTCAGCAAGCTCACCCGTTTCACTCAACGAAACTGCTCCTTTATACACTACACCAAAATCCCTTCTGAACCCTTTCGTACAGATCGTTACCAGGTAATACCCTGGCCGGGAGTAATCGTATCCCTTCATCCGGACTGATTCGACCCTGAATTGATCCCTGAACAACTTCCTCATACTTTTTTATTCATTAATCCGGAAATCAGGTAAAAGGTTATATCTAAACTTGATTATTTTATCCAGAAACGCTGCGCGATTAATCGCGCAGGCCGATTTAAATGAATGCAGCGCCCCAGTACAGCCGCAATTCATTGCGGCTCCGGCAAACGAATGGAGAAAAACCATACCATTCATTGCGGCTCCGGCAAACGAATGGAGAAAAACCATACCATTCATTGCGGCTCCGGCAAACGAATGGAGAAAAACCATACCATTCATTGCGGCTCCGGCAAACGAATGGAGAAAAACCAATGCCACTCATGGCAGCTCAAAGAGCTGGAAAAGGAATGACGGCTTAGATCGCTGGAGAAAAGATAGATTCATCCTTGCGGATCGAAAAGATTAAAAACCCAAAATCGAATTAATCGTAACTTTGTTATCAAGTTTGTACTTCATGGCTCTTGCTAACCCACACGAAACTATCTGTGCCCTTTCCACGACTCCAGGAACAGGAGCCATTGCTGTGATCCGCATTTCAGGTCAGGATGCGTTTCCCATTTGTGGAAAGTTATTTAATCCTTCTGACAAACGTTTCTCTTTTTCAACATCTCCCTCTCACTCTATCCACCACGGTTCTATTTCATGTGAGGAACAACTTATTGATGAGGTGTTAATAAGCATTTTCAAAACCCCTAACTCATACACCGGAGAGGACGTTGCAGAGATCTCCTGTCACGGCTCTGAGTTTATCCAACAGCAGATCATCGACACACTTGTTGATTCCGGGTGCAGGCTGGCGACACCCGGAGAGTTCACATTACGTGGTTTTCTCAACGGAAAATTCGACCTCTCACAAGCGGAAGCTGTTGCAGACCTGATCGCTTCGGGATCGCAATCCTCCCACGACCTGGCACTGGCCCAGATGCGGGGCGGATTTTCTAAAAAGATCAAAGAGCTGAGACAAAAACTTCTTGAATTCACTTCACTTATTGAGTTGGAACTGGACTTCAGTGAGGAAGATGTGAAGTTTGCTTCCCGGTCTGACCTGTTATTATTACTGGACGAAATGAAGCCTGAGGTTTCACGACTTATCCACTCTTTCTCACTTGGGAATGTTATTAAGAAAGGGATTCCTGTAGCGATCATCGGGAAACCCAATGTCGGAAAATCCACACTACTCAACACACTACTGAACGAAGAAAAAGCGATTGTCTCAGAGACTCCCGGTACGACACGTGATGCTATCGAAGATACAATCGTTCTGGATGGATTCAGTTTTCGTTTCATTGATACCGCCGGATTGCGGGCAGCGGAAAATCACATAGAGACTATGGGTATCGATCGTACCTGGTCGAAGATCGAACATGCGGCAATCATTTTATACCTTTTTGATGCCACCAGGGACTCTTATCAAGCTGTGAGAGATGCACTGGCTGAGTTTGAGAATATTCTTAAAGATCCGTTGAAGCGGCTTATCCTGATCGGCAATAAAATGGATCTGCTATCTAAACTCCCAAAAGGATTTCAGGATTTTGTTGAACAAGAAACCATTTTTGTTTCTGCCAAGCGAAAAGAGAACATCCATTTGATTGCCGAGAGTTTAATGAAAACGGTAGAGAATCAGCAGATATCCGGTGGAGCCATTGTCTCTAACACCCGCCACCTTGAAGCCCTGAAAAGAACATTGGAAGCTGTCGAAAACATACATGACGGCCTTCAATCCGGGACACCTCCTGACCTGTTGACCATCGACATCCGCCAGGCACTTCATCACCTGGGCGAGATCACTGGGGAAATCACCACAGATGAGATACTCGGGACTATCTTCAGCCGGTTCTGTATCGGAAAGTAATCCCCCTTCTTTTATTTTCTAACTGCCTGTTATTGTTAATAAAACGTTAATCATTCTTCTCTTATTTGTTGCCCAACCCCTCTTTTTTTCCGTATATTTGTTGCCAGAATGTTGCCCAATCTTGTTGCCCTTGTTGCCTGGCAACAAAATGGCGAGATTATGCTACATACAGCTACAACCAGCAACATGTAGCTACATACAGCAACAATGACTAGTAATATCAGAATCGAGAAAGTGTGCATGAACTGCGGGATTCAATTTACCGCAAAAACTACTGTTACCCAGTTCTGCAGTGATAATTGTGCTAAACTAAGCTATAAAAAACGTAAACGTGAAGGAAAAATCCTGAATGCCATAGACCGGGACCGACAGGCCAACCCCTTTAACCCGATCGTAAAACAGAAAGACTTCCTGAGCGTTGAAGAGACCTGCCAACTCGTTGGCGCCAGCCGTTGGACAATCTACCGGTTGATCGATAATGGTAAACTAAAAGCTGGGAGACTAGGCCGCCGCACCATCATAAAACGAACCGAAATTGATAACCTCTTTATATAATATAATATGACCGTCACACTGCGCCAACGTAAAAAAGGTGATAAAATAAGCCTGTACCTCGACTATTACCACCAGGGGAAACGCCAGTATGAGTACCTCCAGCTCTACCTGGTTCCTGTATCTGCCAAAGAAAAACTATCAAAGGAACAAAAGGATGAGAATAAGAAAAACCTTGCCCTGGCTAAAGCGATCCGCTCCAAACGACACACTGAACTTCAAAATGGAATCTATGGTTTCCAGGACCAGGGCAAACTGAAAGGCAGCTTCCTGAGGTACTTTGAATACCTTACAGAGAAACGCCGCATAAGCAAGGGAAATCATGGAAACTGGGACAGCACGCTGAAACATCTTAAGAAGTTTGTCAAGTTCGATATCACGTTTGAACAAATTAACAAACGATGGCTGGAAGATTTTAAGGAGTTTTTGCAGAAAGAAGCACGGACACCTGCCAATACGAACCTTTCACAAAATTCTCAGTCCTCCTACTATAATAAGGTAAGAGCTGCTTTGCGGGAAGCATTCAAGGAAGGAATCATCCAGCGGAATCCTGCAGAAGAGATAGCCGGGGTTAAAGCGGGGGAACCTCAGCGGGAATTTCTTACCCTTGATGAGCTTCAGGCCCTGGCCCATGCAGAATGTGAGATCCCGATCATGAAACAGGCATTCCTTTTTTCGGCACTGACTGGCCTCCGCTGGTCCGACATCCAGAAGCTTACCTGGGACGAAGTGCAACACTCAAGGGAGATTGGGAACTATATCCGTTTCATACAAAAGAAAACAAAGGGGACCGAAACCTTGCCCATTTCCGAACAGGCTTTACAGCTCCTGGGTGAACGCTCCTCCCCTTCCAACAAAGTTTTTTCTGGGCTCAAATACAGTGCCTGGCACAACCTCCGCCTGCAACAGTGGATGCTCAAAGCGGGAATTACCAAATCAATAACTTTTCATTGCGCCCGGCATACATATGCAACGTTACAACTAACTTTGGGTACTGATATTTACACGGTCTCCAAACTCCTTGGCCATAAAGACCTGAAAACTACTCAGATTTATGCCAAGATTATTGATGAGAAAAAGAAAGAAGCTGCCAGCAAGATTCACCTGTCACTGTAAGCAACCCATGAATAAAAAAAACAATCCCAAAAGCAGAACCAAAGCTGTTAAGGAATCTGATCAGAACGAACGTTTTGAAGATGACTCAATTCAGAATTCACAAACGTATGTTTTTCAATACGTTGATGAAAAAACCGGCTTTTTTATCCCCTGTTTCAACCTGTTTGATATTTCCAGCCAACGATTGGATAAAGCGAAGCAGGATCCTGACTTCTATGAATATCTTCTCTTTCAGATCCACGGTTCTGAACAGCCTATGAAGGTGCTTCATCAGATGCCATACCAGCATGCAATGTTAAGATACTATTTCAACGAGGTCTTCCAGGAGCATACTTTTTTTGTTGACTACAAAGCCGAACCCAAACGTACCCGCATCATCCTTCCAAAGTCAACATATGACAGAATCAACCTGGTTATTAACGATTTCGGACTTTCACAAATCAATGACCTGCTTTTTGAAGTCATCGCAACGGCGCAAATGAAGTATATTGATATGGTTACTTTTTGGGACATCCCGAAAAACCAAAAAGACCTCAACACTATAAAAAAAGAGATTAAAAAAGCAATCGAGATTATCGAAAAGCTGGAAGAGAAACAGAGGATGATGGATCTGGGAAGTTCCCAAATTCCCTCTGAACTTTTATATATCAATTTCGTTTTCAATAACAGCACGATTAAAATTGAGAACACCCAGCTTGCCAGGGAATTCATTCTTCATTTTAAGGATTACTATAATAATCTGATCTACAAAAACTGGCGATTGGATTTGGAACGGAGTATATCCCGCTTTTATCATGATGACTTCATCAAACACCATTTCAAGTACAATTTGGCCTGGTCTCTCTATAACCTGTTCGTTGAAGAGCGGTTTTTTAAGGTGACCAAATCACAACCCTTCCCAAATAGATTAATGCTCTGTATCGCCAAGCTAATTGAATTTTGTCTGATCCCTGTTGGAAATTTCGAGGAAACAGATGCAGTTAAAATCAAACACATTCGAAACTGGCTGAAACGAAACGAACTGGAACCCGCACTATCGTTCGTAAAAATTCCGGTTAATAAAAAGAGACTCTTAAAGTACTTTGACCCCGACTTCCTGGATCTGACAGGGGATGAGAAAAAGGCTGATGCGATAAATCTAGCATACTATCTGGGGAAAAGGTTCAAGCTTGAACACCTCGTTCCTGATTTTGCTCATCTTGCTCAGACCGTGAAGTTATGTAAACAAATCATGGGTTATCAATTAATCGATTCCGATCTTTTGTATAGGCCTCAGTTCGAAGAATTTGTAGCCTTACACAAATTCGTAAATGGGATCAGGGGTAAAAAGAAAATATCTTCTCTAAGATTTTCATTCGAAAACGAGGAACAGGAGTATGAGCTGTCGCATAGATTACCTCTTTATCTGATTGAGGAATCCCTACGAAAGTATTCAGACGACCACAGGGTAGATTTCGACACAGATCTGGTAAAGGCCACGTTGGAAAACACCGCTAAAGGTAGACTCACTATAACCAGATCAAATCGGTTTAATGAGCCCGAAGAACGTTTTATGGTTCGCTTTGTAGCTTCCTTTTATAATTATCTGCTTGCAGAAGCGCCACCACAAAACAAAAGGGATTTAAATCCAACGGAACGATATTACACTATCATTGCCATCCTTCTCCAAAATACCAGGTTTTTTTATCGGTTGCTGAATCCTGAACCTTTCATTATTGAGAAAGTGAAACAATGGCACGAACTTGCTCTTTCAAAATAACGTTCTGTTTTCTTTTGTTGAACTCCCGTTGATAATATCTTATCAAACCATTGATTATCAATAGGAACAAAAAGAAATTAAAATACCTTTCTTCTGTTCCTTTCCTCACCCTATTTTCAGCTTTCCTTTGTACAGCTTTAATTTCAATACTGAAAACTAATGGATGATCTGATAATCGAAAAATTGACCAACATCGAAAAGATGTTAGCAGCACAAGCCCTGCTAAAGAAGGATGTCTTGAATTTCGAAGAGGCTTGTAAGTATCTGGACATAAGCCAGAGTCACCTTTACAAGCTGACAAGTACAAAACAGGTTCCTCACTTCTGTCCTCAAGGCAAACGCCTCTATTTTAATAGGATTGAACTGGATGAATGGTTGCAGCGCCACCGGCAAACATCTGAATCTGATATCGATGAGGCTGCGGCAAATTACGTCATTCGCAACAGTCTCTCAAAAAGGTAAAAATGCGGGACATGGGAAAAGCGATAGAATTAAACCCGCCTTTTGATGATACAATTTTTTCGCCAGAAACGGTTTTATCACATATCGGGGACCTGGAAAAGGAATTGACCGCTGAGGAAGAAAGGAAAGGGCTGTTTCTCGTAAAATCAGCATCTGACTGGATGGAAGAGGCAAAAAAGCGACCAGTTCCAATGAAACTTTTTGGTGAGTTTTGGTACGAGGGCGAAATGTGCATTCTATATGCTGATACAAATATGGGGAAATCCATTCTGGCAGTACAAATCGGTGATTGTATTAGTAAGGGGATGAATATCCCTGGATTCGTTAATGATAGTTCTGCTCAGAAGGTATTGTATTTTGATTTCGAACTAAGTGAAAAACAATTCGAGGCAAGATATTCAGAAAATTATGATAATCATTACCAGTGGAATAACAAATTTCTCAGGGCAGTAATCAACCCTGATGATCCGACTCTAACTGGTAATCAATCCTTTGAAGAATATCTGAATGCCTCTATTGAACAGTCTATAGCTGAGACAAATGCCAAAATTTTGATTATTGATAATATAACCTACCTGAAGAATGAGACGG
>JACNKI010000127.1 GCA_014382125.1 Bacteroidota bacterium
GGAACAGGCTAAGCAGAAAATAGAGTGCGAAAGCCCACATGGTATCCCCGGTATAACTTGCCGGAAATTCGGGCAGGACGGAACCGTATTTTCGTGAAAGGATGCCAAGTACTGCGGCTACAATTATAAGAATCAGATAATTGATAACCCGGCTGAATTTTTTTGTCTTCATGTTGTGAAAATTTGTCACATTTGTAATGCAAAAATACTCAAATATGCTGAAACGACTATTCTTTCCCGTTATCATCTTTGCGATTCTATTTGTATTTCAGCCTATTGAATCCAAACCCCAGTCAATTCAAAAACCTTTTCCGAATTCGAAATTCGATACGATTGACGGCATTAGGATTCATTACCGGATCTGGAATGAAGATGTGGGTCAACCGACACGAAAGATCTTGTTTATTCATGGTTTCGCCGGATCTACATTTTGTTTCAGATATCTATACGATACCCTTGAAACACTTGGATACAAAATAGTTGCAATTGATTTGCCTGGTGCAGGTTACAGTGACCGGACGCTTGATTTCAACCAATCGCACAGCAGCCGGGCCCGGTTTCTCTGGAAATTTCTATCTGCCCTGGAACCGGAGGATACCACAGGCTGGCGGATCGTTGGGCACTCTATGGGAGGGGGCGCTGCCGAGGCAATGGCCATCATGGAGCCAGAGCATACCGATAAGCTTGTCCTGATTGCCGGAACTATCTTCCGGAAGAGCAACAACATGACAGGAACCGTGGGATTTATGATCCGTCAGAAGAAGATCAAGAAGTTTATGGTAGCCTATGTCGACAGGAATGTGATCACTTACAAGCGATTTTCCAGGATGTTGAAAAGTGCGTACAAACGCAAACCTGACTCAAGCGAGGTGCTTGGATACCTCACCCCGTTGGAAATAGTAGGGGCGACCAAACCGGTCGCCCCTACAGATTTTCCGCATGTTATTTACCGGCATTCATGTTATCGAGGATATCCATCACCTCTCTTACAGCCTTAGCTGAGGCTTGCACCAACTGCATCTCCTCCTCATTCAGCTTAAGTTCAATGACCTCTTCAATCCCTGTTGTGCCTAATTTAACAGGCACTCCCAGGCAGATATCCTTTAATCCATATTGGCCCTGAAGCCAGGTACAGCATGGGAAGATTCGTTTCTGGTCTTTGACGATGGCCTCGACCATCTGAGCGGCGGCCACCCCCGGAGCATACCAGGCGGAGGTACCCAACAGGTTGACAATCTCAGTCCCCCCTTTTCTGGTCCTGTCCACAATGGCATCCAGCTTTTCATTATCGATGAGTTCGGTAACGGGGATGCCACTTATCGTAGTATATCGTGGCAGCGGAACCATCGTCGGGCCATGTCCTCCCATCAGAATGGATTGAATATCTTTCGGGGAACAGTTTAGTTCGGCAGCTAAAAAAGCGCCATATCTGCCTGTATCCAGAATCCCTGCCATGCCGAATACCTTGGTATAATCAACCTTGGCTGTAAGGTATGCGCAATAGGTCATCACGTCCAGTGGGTTTGAAACGACGATAATAATTGCATTCGGAGAGTACTTGATGATATTCTCCGTGCACGACTCAACAATCCCTGCATTGATAGAGATCAAATCATCGCGGGTCATTCCGGGTTTCCGGGGAACGCCTGCCGTCAAAACGACAACGTCCGAACCCGCTGTTTTGTTATAATCATTCGTGTAGCCAACAACCCGGGTGTCGAATTGATCAATATTTGACATTTGCCACATATCAAGCGCTTTCCCTTCGGCAAGGTTTTCTTTGACATCCACTAAAATCACTTCATTTACGATATCTTTATGTGCGATAGAGTCGGCACAGGTGGCACCTACCAAGCCTGCGCCTACGACTGTTACTTTCATGGTTTTTCAGTTTTTAATGTTGGTTATTCGATTCCTATTTTTTTCTTGAATCCTTCGAGAGTGAACGAAGAGGGCCTTTCGATATTTAAGCCTATCGCACGATCCCACAATAGTGATGCCAGTACTCCCAGAGCTCGCGATACACCAAATAATACAGTATAGAATGGAGCTTCATTAATGCCGTAGTGTCTCAGCAGGGAACCGGAAAAGGCATCAACATTCGGCCATGGATTTTTTACCTTGCCGAGTGAACCCAGAATCGGGGGAACTACTTCATACAGGTCATTCACAATCTGAATGAAGGCATCATCTTGGCAGTATTTGGCGGCAAACTCTCTCTGTGCCATGTAGCGTGGGTCGGTTTTTCTCAGCACAGCATGTCCGTAACCCGGGATTACCCGTCCTGAACCGATGGTGTTCTGGCAGAACTCATGGATCTGCTCTTTGGTCGGATTTTCTGTTCCGAGTTCTTTCATCATATCCAGGATCCAGGCAACAACCTCCTGGTTTGCATAACCGTGGAGTGGTCCGGCAAGACCCAGCATACCTGCTGCATAGGAGTAAAATGGATTGCTTAATGCAGAGCCAACCAGATGTGTGGTATGCGCAGATACGTTTCCTCCTTCGTGATCGGCATGGATGGTCAGATACAATCTGAACAATTTGTAGATCTCGGGATCATCATACCCCATCATATGGGCCAAATTGGCTGACCAGTCGAGACTGGGATCAGCCGGGATGTGGTCACCTTTGTGATAATGTTTCCGGTAGATGTGAGCAGCAATCAGTGGTAACCGGGCCAGGAAATTCATAACATCTTCGTAAGTTGAATCCCAGTAATCTTTTTTTCCGGTACCGGCATTGTATGCTTTCACAAATTCCGATTCGGTGGCCAGTGCCAGGATGCCAATCGCAAAATCGGCCATGGGTGCCGAATCAAGAGGTGTAGAATCCAGGACCCTTTTCACATGATCGGGAAGGACTGCCCTTTTTTTCCAGTCTTCTCCCAATGCTTTGACCTCTTCCATGGTTGGAAGTTCATCCAGGAGCATCAGGTAAAACAATCCTTCTGGCAACGGTTCATCATCCGCACTGAGCTTAGGGAGTTGTTCCTGAAGCTCCGGAATGGAATACCCTCTGAACCTGATCCCCTCCTGAGGGTCAAGCTTTGAGGTAAGTGTAAGCAGTACCGGCAAGCCCTTCATCCCGCTGATCATGGATGTGATGTTGACTTTACCAATTTCTGCGTCGCCGTGTTCTTTTAACAGGCTTTTTACTTCGCCTGCAACCGGTACGGCTTTTTCTGCAAATTTCTTTTTCATTGAGCTCATAATATAATTCTTAAGGGGTTAAATATGGTGGAAAAGAATAATAGATTTGTATAACAATCAAAAATAGTGAATTTTTTCACAATAACGAAAAATGACCTGAAATTTTTACAGGTTACAAATAAGATCCATCGATTTTCCGATACATATTTATAACTCTATGTATATTTGCGCAGATTCTGAAAATGACTCTTTTAGAACACACTGAAGTGAAAAATGTGATAAGTAGAATCAGATCCAAAGCCGACTTTGAATTGCTGTTTACGACTCACTACAGTAAGCTTTGCTCTTATGCGAATGGCTTTATCAAAGACCTTGATGCTTCGGAAGAGATTGTCCAGCTGCCGCTGGAACGAAGAAAGATCTTTATCATGAGCCGGTACGATGGGTTGACATATAACCAGATTGCCGGGGAACTTAATATATCAGTTAAAACTGTTGAAAACCAGATGGGAAAAGCATTAAAATTCCTCAGAGATGAGCTGGCTGATTACCTTCCCTGGTTCCTGCTGATTTTTTATGTATTTAAAAATTAACCCAATAGAGTAGGGGTAGATCCCTTTTTAATTGTCATACTGATAGTATGTAATGAACCAAACCAGCGATCATATTGACGAACATTTACTTTTACAGTATTTACAAGGAGAGGGCAAAGAGCGGGAGAACAGGCAGGTAGAAGAGTGGCTGAATAAATCCGCGAAGAATCGAACGCTTCTGGACAGACTGGAAAAGATCTGGGTTGAGACCGGAAAGATCTCTCCGCCACCAGTTGCTGTGGATGTAACAGCTGCCTGGAATCGGATCTCTTCACGGATCGAAGAGCAGGAAACGAAGCATGTGGGGCAGCATTTTCATGGGAAACTTATCAGGATGCAGGTTGTCAGGTGGGTAGCTGGTGTGGCTGCTGCGATCCTGATGAGCTTTTCTGGCTGAATCAGAATCTTGAGTTCAGACAAACAGAGCTAATAGAGGTAATCCGGATCCTGAGTAGGTGCTATCATGTCAGTATCCGCCTGGAAAATGAAGAGATCCGATGGTGCAGGCTTACCGCCAGCTTCTCCGGGGAACCCGTTGATTTAATTTTGCAGGTGATTGCCGATACATTTAACCTGACCCTGGAAAAAGAGGACGAAACATATGTATTTAAAGGGAATGAATGCAGTGAGGCCTCCAGGTAGATTTTTGTTTTTCCTTATCTTATTCGCTGGAATTTCTCTCTCTGTGATGAGTCAGCGTAGCCATCTCTCCAAACGGATCACCCTCTCCTATGCCTCTGTTCGGATGGATGAAGCTCTTCAGGAGATTGCCAGGGCCGGGGATTTCAATTTCTCCTACAATGCAGATCTGATCAACGGTGACAGCCTGGTAACTTTTCAAGTTGAGAATACGAAGGTGAGTGTTGTCCTGGGCGAGTTACTTGGTGACAGGATCCGGAACAAGGAGGTAGGAAACCATATTATCCTGTTACAGACATTATCCCACAAAGACAAGAAGAAGTCGAGGAGAAAAAGCGGGCATCTTGTATCCGGGTATATCAAGGATCGTCGCACCGGACACAGACTCAGGGATGCGACAATCTACGAGGTGTCGAAACGAAAAACGGTATTGAGCAACTCCAAAGGAGCGTACTCTTTTCCACTACCCGCCGGGAAAGAGATTCAGGGCCTCTATTTTGCCAAGAGAGGGTATGCAGACACGGTTATCTTTATCAGACCGGTCAGTGATTACTCAATGGATGTCTCCATGAAACCGTTATATGCAGAGATCTTACGAGTTTCCTCCCGTCCGGCAGAACTACCTGTAAATCCCATTGACAGTCTTGTCCTGGTAAATATGCTTGTCCCCCGAAAAGCGTTGATCACTTCAGAAAACCTTCAAGTTTACGGAACCCGGGCATTTCAGGTTTCCCTGATCCCCTATGTGGGAACAAAATGGATGAGTAAAGGAGCTTATACCAATGCCATCTCCTTCAACCTATTCGCTGGGTATACAGGAGGTGTAAATGGCTTTGAACTGGGTGGCCTGGTGAACTTCCAGCAGGATACGCTTACAGGGACACAAAGGGGGCTTGCACCACATGGCTCTCTATGGCGATGAGGTTTTCTATGGCAATATCGCTTTCCGTACCGGGACGAGAAGGTTTTACAACATCTTCCAGGTAGGCTTGGGATCGGCCTGGATGGTGAACTACATGTATGGGATTGGAACCTCATTCGCGTTGGGAGAGAAACTGGCTTTAAGTGTAGATATTATCTCCGGACTGGTGTTCTCTACTACTCCAAGCCTGGCGCTACATGGTACACTAACGAAACTGTTAACAGCCGTGGAATACCGTTTTCGAAATCATTTTGCCCTGTTCGCCGGGCCTACCTATAAGTTATATGCCTTTGACCTCAGTCGAACGGTCAAACCCAATGGTATTGCCCCTTACACCTTTTTCAACCAGGTTAATGGGCGCCAACGGATCCAGATGTGGATTGGGGAACAGTTGGATTTCGGTTTTAGCAAAAGGTTATCCCCAAAACCAAAATTTTTTTCCTGAAGAGTAGGGGTATCGGCATTCTGAATTGTCTTTCTGTTAAATCAAGACAAATTCAGATGCATTTAGCCACTAAATCAAAAAATCAGAATGAAGAAAAAAGTGATAGTTTCACGATTATTTCTCCTCCTGTTTTGTGTAACTCTATTTAATACAATACTCATTGCTCAGGAAGAAGATAACCCACAAGATCTGCAGACAAAGAAACAGGTGAAGAAGAAGGCAAAGACATGGGCCTTTCAGCTCAGTTTTCAGGGCTGGGTAATATCGTCCTGGGAGAAACTAAAGGAACACAATTCTCCGGTCTGTTCAACATCAATACCGGGAAGACAGAAGCCTGGCAATTTGCGGGCCTGACGAACATCGTTACCAAAGCAGCTTCGGGCATACAATGTTCAGGATTGACCAACATCGTAACCGATACTTTCAACGGTGCTCAGATCTCTGGATTTGGAAGGCATACAGATTTCGGGTTTTACCAATGTCAACACCAAACGGATTCAAGGCCTCCAGCTTTCCGGATTCTTTAACTATTCCTGGAACGTTACTGTCTCAGACATCACGGATGAGTATGGTGCAAAAGTGACACCAGGCATTGCGCCCTGGTCGGTTTACGACAAAACCAACGGAAATATCAATGTGAAAATGTATCCGGGCATCACAGCCGGGATCAGATTATAATTGAGGTTCAAGATTCAGCGCCTCCGCAAAGTAGCTTCAGCGCTCGCAGAAAACTCAAAGTTCAAGATAAAAGTTAAAGTATGAAAACGACAAAAGTAATAACCGCATTAGTAGCTAGGGAGAATAATATCACTATCTTTACAAGGTGGTTTCCGGTCGATGAAATCCGATCGGCCTGCCGGGTGAAACCAGAGACACCATGGAAGGAATTGCAATAACAGGACTAAAGGAGAAGTTTCGCATTCGTGAGAAGCTGATCAGGATCCAGGCAAAACCGAAGAGCGTCTCTTTCGGATATTCGCTTGGTGTGTTTCTGGGTACAACCCCTTTCATCGGTGCAAAAGTATTTATTGCTCTGATCATTACATCCCTTCTGAAGTGGAACAAAACTGCTTCTGTAATCGGTGTTTATCATATTAATATATTGACTGCCCCAATCTTTTATGGATTTTCCTTCCTGGTAGGCAAATGGATCCTGGGAACAAGTGTTGTTTTTTTATTTCCTGAGACCATAAGCTTTTCTGCTTTTTATGAAGCTTTTTTTGACAGTGTGATGATCTTCTACAGCTTACTTGTAGGAGGGATCGTGCTGGGTCTTCCCATGTCTATTGGGGCATACTTTATTTCGATGGCAATTTTACGTCGAAATGACCGTGCAATACAACTTCAGTTTACGGAGTCTCCCGACACATCGGTTATCATCCCTGCAGATCCGGGTATTCATGTGGAAACCGGAATTCTGGATCAGGCAATTGAAGTCAAGCGACCAACTACACCTCTCTACACACTGATTACAGGTGCAAGCAGTGGTTTGGGCAAGGAGATGGCGATAGAGTGTGCGGAGCGGGGAATGAACCTGATCCTGGTTGCATTACCGGGGCGAAACCTGGATGTGCTTTGTGATGTGCTGAAGGAGGAATATGGGATCATCGCCAGGTATTATGAGATGGACCTGACCAGCCGCGAAGCAATCATTTCTCTTACTGATGAAGTTTTGCAACATTATCGAATCAACTTTTTGATTAACAACGCCGGAATCGGTGGCACGTGTCCGTTTAATGAATCTACTGTAGATTACCTAGAACAGATCATCCAACTGAATATCACGGCTGTTTCGATGTTGTCTCGGTTACTGGTCCCGGAGTTACAAAAACATCCGGAATCATACATTCTCAATGTATCCAGCATGGCTGCTTTTGCCCACATGCCTTTCAAAACCATCTATCCGGCTTCGAAAGCGTTTGTCTCCAGTTTCTCCAAGAGCCTGGCGCAGGAGCTGAAAGAGACCTCCGTGAACGTAGGGGTTCTACATCCAGGTTCAATGCTGACCAATCCGGATGTGATCGTCAGGATCATCAAGCAGGGCAAGCATGGGAGAAGAGGCTTGTTTCAGGTACGTGAGCTTGCCCGGATCGGTATCGATGGGGTCAGGAAAGGCAAAAGGGTGATGGTGCCTGGTATGACGAACAAGTTTTACCGGTTTCTGCTGGCGACGCTTCCGTCAGAGATTCTGATGCCTTATCTATATAGGGTATTCTTACGTGATATCCCAGCAGATAAAAAAGCAGTGTAAAAAAAGTTGTGGAGTAGGGAAGTAGTGAGGTTGTGTTGTCCCGCCTTCGTTAAAGTTTTAGCAGGTAAAGGTGAGATGGCGATATGGTGAGATGGTGAGAAGCGAAAAGCGAAAAGCATGAAAGTACTTGTCACTGGTGCGAATGGCCTACTTGGTGCGAACATTGTCAGAGAGCTGGTTAAGCGGAAATATGATGTGCGGATTTTTACACGTGAAACCAGTGATCTCTCCGGGCTGGAGGATGTGAATGTTGAACGGATAAACGGAGATATTCTGGATCCGGATTCAATAGGGAAGGCTGTCGAAGGATGTGATTACGTGATACACTCCGCTGCCAATACCAGCCAATGGCCAACAAACTATATCCATTACGAACCGGTGAATGTGACGGGCACAAAACACGTGATCAATGCAGTGAAAAAATATGCCGTAAAACGGTTTGTCTTCATCAGTTCAGCCAACGCATTCGGAAACGGGACAAAAGAACATCCGGGAACGGAGCTTAACGAATTCACCGGATTCAAGTATGGATCAGGATACATGATGAGCAAGTTTGTAGCTCAACAAACGGTACTGACTGAAGTCGAACAAAGTAAATTACGGGCCATTGTGGTTAATCCAACTTTCATGATCGGACCGTACGATTCGAAACCCAGCAGTGGGCAGATCATCGTGATGGGGATGGGCAAAAAGGTCCAGGTTTCGCCTCCTGGAGGGAAGAACTTCATTCATGTCAACGATGCCGCTATCGGAACCTGCAATGCACTGATGATGGGACGCATCGGTGAGTGTTACCTCCTTGCCAGCGAGAACCTATCGTACCGTGAATTCTTTGCTCTGTTGAACCAGGTGACCGGAGAAACTCCGAAATCGCTCTCCCTTCCGGGAGCGTTACTGAAAACCATTGGAACGGGTGGAACATTATTTGAGAAGATGTCCCGCAAGCCAGCCGGACTCAACCTGGTCAACGCCCGGTTACTCTGCCTCGACAACTACTACACCGGAAAAAAAGCGGTAAAAGCCCTTGAGCTTCCACAGACTCCTATCGAAACTGCCATCCGTGAGGCGATAGAGTGGTTCCGGGATAATAAGCCGGGGTTGATCTCCGATTTTCAGGCTGTAGCCCCCAGTCTTCAGTCCACAAATGAGGGACAGCAGAAAAGAGGGACAAAGTGAAAAAGTGGGCCAGGGGACCAGTGAAGAAACAAGTCCAACCTTTCCAACTTGTCTCACCTGTCCAACACGTATTATCTAACCGTTAACTTCGCCTGGAATGCTTCGGTATCACCTATCAGTTGTACCAGGTAAATGCCGGCTGGAAGAGCTGAAAGGTTTAGTTTCTCCACCAGGTTTCCGTTGGGAGCGGTTACTTGTTCTGTAACTACATCCCTTCCGAAAAGATCGATGATTTGAAGGCGATAGGTTGTTTCCTTTGCGTTATTAAGCGAGATCGTTACTTGACCGGAAGTCGGATTGGGATATATCCGCAGTTGGCTGGAGATACCAGTTTGTCCCTGATCAATCGCTGTAATATCCGTAAGGCCGACATCATCGATAGCAAAATCTCCCGCCTGATCACAGGAGGTCACACCCCTGAACCTCAGGCCGATGACCTGACCAACCCAGGGTGTCAGGTCAATCTCCAGCTCTTTCCATTCGTCACCCTGATTCCCGATGATTGGAGGAACCACATCCCGGACGATCTCAGAACCGGCAAAAAGATCCACATGAAACCATCCGATGTCGGCGCCATAAGCATGATACCACAAGCTCAGCGTGGGAGATACTCCATTTCCCAGATCCAGGCATGGGGCAGTCATAATCGCCTCCTTGTTGAAACAGTAAACAGAAGGTTCCACGTACAGATATCTTCCGGTATATGTACCTGTCGTATGGTCAACCGAAGGACCTGTCCAGCCGGTATTCGTAGACCCGGAGTATGTTCTCCAGTCATGCTGATCATGAACTTCATTGGTCAGGTTAAACCATCCCTCTTCAAGATCACAGGTATATAACTCGCAGACAGGTGCTGAAGCACATTTCGCCCAGCTTTCGAATGTCTGGATATATCCGAATGAAACCGCACTCCCTTCAATCACCCCGAGGGGTATCTCAACCAGGTCGTTATCCGGATTCTGGTCAGGAGGGTATGCAACCCAGGCCTTTACGATATAGGTACCTGTATCGGGGAAACTGATATTGTTTGTAAAGGTATATTGTACGGTGGAGTCGGGATCAATTGTTCCGTAGTAACCCTCTGTGGAGATGGTCCCGTTATCGATCTGGAAGCTTAACTCCGGATCAGTGATCGGTTGTGTCCCGTAATTTTTTACCTTCACGGTAACTGGTATATCGGAAAGGTCCAGCCAGGACTGAAACACGCCCCAGTCGAGAGATGGAATAGCGACCATCATCAAATCGACAGGATAGCAGTTGGAGGGGCCCTGCTCGTTCTGAATGGCCAGGGCTCTTCGGCCTTGCGCCCCATTCTCCCCCAGTGCTCTGACACTGAACCAGGATTCATCAGTGATAGTAGTATCTTCCAGGATAAAAGAGTTCTGGGAAGAGATACCAACAGGTTCCATATATTTTTCACCCAGTTTGAAGAGTTCATAAGAGGTAGCTCCAACCACTTCACCCCAGCTGAGGTGAATCTCTTCATCGCATGCCCAGTCAATCCGGAAGTTACAGGGAACACCCAGGATGGAAAAGGGGGCATCACTTTGAGATGTGACTCCGCCAGCAGTGATCCGAATAAGTGCTTCACCGGAAATATCGGAAGGGACCTGCCAGCTGTGGCTGCGGTTTTCGCCTGGAACATCTTCTACAATGGTTTCCCAACTCTGCCCATTATCCAGTGAGAATTCAAGAGTAAAAAGCTGGTTAGAACCAAATGCATCCCAACGAATTAACTCTGATTCGCCAGGCACCAATGATTCACCGCCAATCGGATAGGTCAGGATAACCTCATCCGGGATAAACTCATATACCACATAATAGGTTTGCGGGCCCTGTGGCACGGTAACACCTTCGACATAGAGAGTATAGGTGCCGGCTTCAGGATCGTCCAGGGTGACCTGCTCCATGTTGTTGCGGTCATCCACTCCTCTTGTCGCTGGCATATCGAGGCTGTCGGGATGAGGATAATGGCTCAGCTTCCATGGATTCCAGGTAGTGGAAGAGGGATCAGTGACTGTTATGTTCAGGTTGTTCACCAATGCCCAGTTGGTGTTCACGGTGGCTTCGTAATCAGTCCAGTAAACCATTACCCTGAGTTGTGCGATATCGGTTGGAACATCGAACGTGTGTGTGATGTCATCCCCCTGGTTCAGGGTGCCCGAATCAAACCGTGCTTCTTCAATCACTATGACTGCTCGCAGCGCGTTGATCCTGCCCCATCCGAATTTGAAATCAGGACCAGGATTCCCGAGATCTTCTGCCGTATTCAGGATAAGGGCTTTCATCAATCCAGCCATCGGATCGTCCCCGTTATACGTTTCGCGATAGGCCTGGAAAAGTTGGGCCAATGTACCGGCCACTCCCGGGCAGGACATAGATGTGCCTGATTTAAGGGAATAGGTATTGGGATTAATAGTCGAATAGACATCCACTCCTTTCGCTGCAACGTCGGGTTTGATCCGGCCGTCGTGGGCTGGTCCCCGGCTGCTGGAGGTTCTCAGTTCATCGATGTAATTGACATTGGCAACAGTAATCACATTCTTCCCTATTTTATGACCGCCGGTCACATTTCCCCATCCCGCTCCGGCTCCATATCCGCAGTCGCTGGTCCCCGAGTTGCCGGCAGAAAAGACGTGCATGAGCGATGGGTAGATACGTACCTGCTGGTCAAGGGTTCGGGCAAGCGTGGTATATCCGGCATTACACCCGTTGCTGTAGGATGTTGAGGTGATCCTGATCTCAAGTGGACCGTAGTCCTGGGGAATGGCGTTGAATCCCGGATAATACGGAGCAGCACCATAAACGTAGAGCTCGGCGCCAAAGGCCATGCCTTTACCGAGTGGATCCACATTTCCAGCTGCCATTATGGTACCGGCAGTATGGTCACCGTGGTTTCCGTTGTTGTAGGACAGGAACTGATCAAGAATCCTTCCCTGATAGTCGATGTGCGGACCGATGATCCCGTCGTCCTGCAATTCCACGTGAATCCCGGTACCGTCGAAATGGCGTCCGGCACCATAATCGGTGGCAATACCGTTTGAACGATGTAGCGTACGGCCGGTAGAATTCTCAGGTTCAGGTACCGGGTATATCGGTTCAATATAAACGATATAGGGCAGGCCGGCAATACGCCGGATATCTGCAATTGGAACTCCAATGTTTACGTAGTGACCGAAATCATCACGCATGAGTACCGGATAACCTTTGCTCATCAGCGCAGCGACTGTATGATCGGGATCAAGATTAGGGTAATAACTGACCAGCAGGCTGATTGTTTCATCTTCAAGGAAAGTATAATCGGGGTAGTTGCTTTCATACAAAGCCGGGGCGAGTTTGTAATCTGTTTTGACAGCCACAATACTTCTGATGCCAGTTTCCTTTAGCTCTTCAGCATTAAAATTACTGGAAAAAGAGGCAAAATAGGCCAGTTGAGGCAGGTAATCCAACAGTGTAACTCCGGCGTTTTTCAACGTTGCTCTCTCTGCTTCATCGGGAATACCGCTGAACTGAATAATCTTGAAAAATTGGTTTTGATAGATATTTTCATCGGCTTCTGAATAGGTATCAAGGTATGCAGAAGCATTTGGCTCCGGAATTAAAATGCCGGTCTTGAAATGGATAGCATATTTGTCATTGGAATTCTGAGAATAAGCAGATGAAAAAAAGCAGATACTTGCCAGGAGAAAGAGAGCTAGTTTATTCATGATGGAGAGTTTTTATTAATAACTACAAAAGAAGCCGTCCTTGTGAGACGGCTTCTTTCAACCAATGAGGGCAGGGTGCTACTTCTTGACGAATTTCGTATTTGAAATTCCTTTATCCGTCATCGTGCGGATGAAATAAACACCACGTGAAAGGTTCCGGATATTAAGTGTTGTTCCGGTTCCTTGATAAAGCACCTTTCCGCTGAAGTCAGTAATCTGAACAGAAGAGATGGTGTGATTCGATTTGATTGTGATATAATCCTGGGCTGGGTTCGGATAGATCATTACAGTTGTTTTTTCAACATCATCAATCCCTACACCAGCCACAACCAGCTCAACAGGAACATCCAGTGCAGGGGTAACCGGGTCATTACTGAGGAAGCGAATGGTAGCGTTGTATATGCCGGCATCCAGCTCAGTGGCGTCATACTCTACGTCAACGGGTTCACTGCCAAGCGGGGGCAAGAAACCTGATTCAGGTGTAGCGGACAACCATAGCGGGAACAGGTCGCCTTCGAGGTTGGCACGGATGTTCCAGTTGTACATCAATGAGGGGTTGCTTCCCAGATGTGACCAGCCTACTCCGGTGCTCAGGAAGTCGCCATTGGGGTTGTAGTTGGTCCCGTCATCGGTACCAGGAATGAATATATCCAGATCTTCCTGCGTAAACTCATAGCCGACCCAGAGATCTTCACCGGTTACCATTACAGGAGTGGTGAGTGTAACTGTTGTCCAGGAGGTAGGTGGTCCGGTAAACGCTTGTTCATGGAGTAATACACCTGGCTCAATCGTGTTCCCCATGCCATAGATCTTGAGTGTTTTTTCATTTCCGCCAGAGCTATTCTCATCGTTAAGATAGACATCAACCGAAATAATTTCCAGACCGGCATAGGGTATCGTCATTGCACTTGGAAATCTCGCAGCAACGGTTACAGTAATAGGGGCACTGGTCCAACCAATTGCGCTGGAATTGTCATCATCATAATGGAGGATACCTGTGGCCTCTGTTGATGATCCACCCCCGGGAACCGGGTTCGGATCTAGCGTTGCACCAACCACCGGATTCTTGGTTGATTGGGTGAAAGTGGGTCCGGGAGTGACCGGTGTGTTTTCTATGGCATCAATGTCGTAGATGATGCTCAGATCCCAGTTCAGATCCGATCCACCCGTATTCTCAACGGTCAGTACATCGCTGGTGGTACCACCGGCAATCACCCAGTTGTTGAGTTCATCAGGTGTAACGGTGATTTCAGGATCGCCGCCACCGCCTGTCTGTTCAAAGTAGATATCGTCAAAATAGAACTTGGGCTCATACGTGGATCCTGTTTGCACTCCGGCGAAGAAGTCCACACCGCCAAGTTGATTCGTACCTCCGGTAGAGAAGGCCGTGCAGCTAAATTCCCATTCGTGGAAAAGAGTACCGTCGATGTACAGTTGACAGTTATCGGCATCGATATCGATCACATGTTTGACCTCAAACCAGACACCCTGTGGGTAGGTCCCGGTGGCACCGGCGGCCACACATACATCCATTAAGATAGATCCATCGCCATCGAAATACAAATTGAAAGCCCATTCAGTACCAGGGGCTTCGTAATGCTGGATGTTGTAGTACCCGGCAAAACCGGATTCTATATACATATTCCAGCTGAGTTCATACTGGCCGACCTGTTTGTTTCCCAATTTCAGGATAAGGTCGGTCGCGCCATTAGTTTCATCACAAAGCGCTGATTTTGTACCGGTTGATGCATAGTCGTCTGTAACCATGGCATCTTCCCCAGAACCAGGATTGTTAGACCAGGTTTCGTACCAGGTAGGATTTTCTACGGCCAGGAAATCTCCCACGGCGTAAGATTCCATGTCATCTTCAAACAGGACGGTTTGCGTAAAACCGCCAAATCCGATAAACATGGCAAGCAACAAAAGATAGATTTTTTTCATAATAAACAAATTTTAGTGAATAATTAATACGTACCCAATTACAAACGTACAAAATTTTTTTGCTTCTTGCAAATTTTCTGATCTACCTTCTACGTTCTTCCTTCTGGCGTCCTGATTCCGTCATGCTACCGAATCGTCAGTTTTGCCTGGAATGATTCGGTGTCACTGATTAATTGTACAAGGTAAATGCCGGCCGGGAAAGCCGAAAGGTTGACTTTCTCCATCAGGTTTCCGTTGAGAGCGGTTACTTGTTCCGTAACCACATTTCGTCCGAACAGATCGATGATTTGAAGGCGATAGGTTGTTTCCTTTGCGTTATTCAACGATATTGTTATCTCCCCGGAAGTTGGATTGGGATATACCAGCAGTCGGTTTGAGAAGCCGCTTTGCCCATGATCAATCGCTGTAATATCCGTGAGACTGACATCATCGATAGCAAAATCTCCAGCCTCATCACAGGAGGTCATACCCCTGAACCTCAGGCCGATGACCTGTCCAACCCAGGGTGTCAGGTCAATCTCAAGCTCGTTCCATTCATCACCCTGGTTCCCGATAATCGGAGGAACCACATCCCTGACGATTTCAGAACCGGCAAAAAGATCCACATGAAACCATCCGATATCGGCGCCATAGGCATGATGCCAGACACTCAGGGTTGGTTGTACCCCGTTGGTCAGATCGAGGCACGGTGTTGATACCACCGCCTCTTTGTTGAAACAGGTACTGGAAGGTTCCAGGTAGAGATACTTTCCGGTATAGGTACCTGTCGTATGGTCAACCGAAGGACCTGTCCATCCTGTATTCGTCGTTCCCGAGAATGTTCTCCAGTCATGCTGATCATGAATTTCATTCGTAAGATTAAACCACCCTTCTTCAAGATCACAGGTGTATAATTCGCAGACAGGCGCGGAAGCACATTTCGCCCAGCTTTCGAATGTCTGGATATATCCGAATGAAACCGCACTCCCTTCAATCACCCTGAGGGGTATCTCAACCAGGTCGTTATCCGGATTCTGGTCAGGTGCATATGCAATCCAGGCCTTTACAATATAGGTACCTGTATCGGGGAAACTGATATTGTTGGTGAAGGTATATTGTATGGTGGAATCAGGATCAATTGTTCCGTAGTAAAACTCTGTACCGATAATCCCGTTATCGATCTGGAAGCTTAATTCCGGATCAGTGATCGGTTGTGTCCCGTAGTTTTTCACCTCCACGGTAACGGGTATATCGGAAAGATCAAGCCAGGACTGAAACAGGCCCCAGTCGAGAGAGGGAATAGCGACCATCATCAAATCGACAGGATAGCAATTGGAAGGGCCCTGATCGTTCTGAATGGCCATAGCTCTCCTGCCCTGTGCTCCATTCTCACCCAGCGCTCTGATACTGAACCAGGATTCATTATTAATAGTAGTATCTTCCAGGATGAAAGAGTTCTGGGAAGTGATACCAACAGGTTCCATATATTTTTCACCCAGCTTGAAGAGCTCATATGAGGTAGCTCCAACCACTTCGCCCCAGCTGAAGTGAATCTCTTCATCGCAGGCCCAGTCAATCCGGATGTCACAGGGAACACCCAGAATGGAAAACGGTGCTTCGCTCTGGGATGAGCCCCCGCCGGAAGTGATTTTTACAAGACTTTCCCCGGAAGCATAAGCGGGGACCCGCCAGTTGTAGGTACGGGTTGCTCCTGCAATATCTTCTGCAATGGTTTCCCAGCTCTGGCCATTATCCAGTGAGAATTCAAGGTCAAACAGCTCGGTGACACCAAATGCATCCCACCGAATTAACTCCAATTCACCCGGCACAAATGATTCGCCGCCAATCGGATAGGTCAGGACAACCTCATCCGGAATAAACTCATACACCACGTAATAGGTTTGCGGGCCCTGTGGCACGGTGACACCTTCGACATAGAGGGTATAGGTGCCGGCTTCAGGATCATCCAGGGTGACCTGCTCCATATTATTGCGGTCATCTACTGCTCTGACAGCCGGCATATTCAGGCTGTCGGGATGAGGATAATGGCTTAGCCTCCATGGATTCCAGGCAGTGGAAGAGGGGTCTGTGACTGTCATGTTCAGGTTGTTTACCAGGGCCCAGTTGGTGTTCACCGTAGCTTCGTAATCAGTCCAGTAAACCATTACCCTGAGTTGTGCGACATTAGAAGGAACATCAATGAGGTGCATGATGTCATCACCCTGGTCAAGAGAACCGGAGTCGAAACGGGACTCTTCGATCACCTGAACGGCACGCATGGCGTTGATCCGGCCCCAGCCAAATTTAAAGTCAGGCCCCGGATTTCCAAGATCTTCTGCTGTATTCAGGATGATGGCTTTCATCAATCCAGCCATCGGGTCGTCCCCGTTGAAAAGGTCGCGATACGCCTGAAATAGTTGAGCAAGGCTTCCTGCAACACCCGGACAAGCCATGGATGTTCCTGACTTAACCGAATAGGTGTTGGGATCGATTGTGGAGTAGACCTGGGTTCCTTTGGCTGCGATATCCGGCTTGATCCTCCCGTCATGTGCCGGGCCCCGGCTGCTGGAACCTGCCAGTGCATCTATGAGCGACACATTGGCAACGGAAATGACATTCTTCCCTACTTTATGCCCACCGGTGATGTTTCCCCAACCGGCTCCGGCTCCGTAGCCACAGTTACTGTTTCCCGAGTTTCCCGTGGAAAAGACGTGCATCAAAGAGGGGTAGGCTCGTACCTGCTGGTCCAGGGTTCGTGCAAGCGAATTATATCCTGCATTGCACCCGTTGCCGTAAGATGTTGAGGTTATCCTGATCCCCAGTGCCCCGTAATCAACAGGAATGGCGCTGAATCCCATATAATTTTGAGCACGATAGACATATAGTGTGGCACCGAAGGCCATGCCTTTTCCCAGTGGATCAAGGTTCCCGGCAGCCATGAGAATTCCTGCGCAGTGGTCTCCGTGGTTTC
>JACNKI010000152.1:0-10047 GCA_014382125.1 Bacteroidota bacterium
TATTTTGTCTATCTGATGGGCCTGCTCTATACGAGTAACATGGAGTATGCAAGATTTGACATCCAGGTGAAACTCTCGCTGCTGGTCTTTCCCATATTATTTGCCACTATCGATGGGTGGATTTTTTCATTTCTTCGGATTAACTATATTTTTCTAACGTATATTGCAGGTTGCCTGGCAGCCACAATCGTATGCCTGACGAGCGCAATGATCCGGTATGGAGATACCTGTGATTCCGGCGTATTTTTTTATATACAACTCTCCCTTTTTCATCATCCCAGTTACCTGGCCATGTTTGTTAATTTTGCGATTGTTCTGATAGTCTTTCTGACCTACGATAATTTTCATCTGTTTAAAAGGTGGCAACTCCTTCTCATCACGTTGCTTCTGGTTTTCTTTAATTTGATGGTTGTCCTGTTGTCATCCAAAATGGGCATCATCAGCCTGATTGTGATATACTTGTTGATGGCGTTCATATTTTTTTATCGGCAATCGTCGCCAAAAAAAGCTATTTATCCGTTGGTAATGCTGTCCACAGTAGTCCTGTTCATATGGTTGTTCCCTCAAACAATGGAGCGCTTGGAAACAACCACAAAAACTGTAAAGAATATCGAGGCAATTCAACCTGATATGAAGGAATCAACGGGATCACGGATACTGGTCTGGCAGTCCGGGTGGCAGATCATTCAGGATCATCCTTTCTTTGGAGTAGGAACCGGTGATGTGAAGGATGCGTTGCTTGAGGTGTATTCCCACCAGGGGATCAAATATGCCTATTCCCGGAGGTTGAATGCCCATAATCAATACCTGCAAACCTATCTTTCTGTTGGATTGATCGGATTTCTCGTTCTTGTCGCAATGCTGGTCTGGCCGGGGATTCTTGCGTTCCGCAGGAAGAATTACATCTACTTCTTCTTTATCCTGCTTGTAAGTATGAATATTCTGGTGGAGTCGATGTTCGAGTGTCAGGCAGGAATCGTCTTCTATGCCTTTTTCAATGCGTTACTTTTCTGGTATTCTTCCATTGATAAACCGATGGAGCAAGCCTCGAATTAAATAAAGGAGGCTGCCTGAAAACAGGCAGCCTTCCTATCAAATCATGTAGAATAGTGGCAGTTAAACGAGTCCTTGAGCTAACATAGCATCGGCAACTTTCACGAAACCGCCGATGTTGGCACCCTTAACATAGTTGATAAAGCCATCGGATTCGGTGCCAAATTTCACACAGGCTTTATGGATGTTGATCATGATTTCGTGAAGCTTGCTGTCAACCTCTTCTCTTGTCCATGACAACCGCATTGAGTTTTGAGACATCTCAAGACCAGAAGTGGCAACACCGCCTGCATTGGCAGCTTTTCCTGGTCCATAAAGAATTTTCTTGTTGATATATACTTCGATAGCTTCCGGTGTGGAGGGCATATTTGCTCCTTCAGAGACACAGAAACAACCATTCTTGATCAGTAATTCAGCTTCTTCGCCATTGACTTCATTCTCGGTAGCACTAGGAAGAGCAATATCGCATTTCACGTCCCATGGTCGCATTCCCGGGAAGAATTGGGCTTCAGGATATTTGTCGCAATACTCCTTGATCCGTTCACGTTTTACATTCTTCAGATCCATGACAAAAGCAAGCTTCTCACCATCGATACCTTTCGGATCGTGAATGTAACCCTGGGAATCGGAGAGGGTAACAACTTTTCCGCCGAGTTCAGTAGCTTTTTGTGTAGCATACTGAGCTACGTTACCTGAACCTGAAACAGTGCAGATTTTCCCTTTGAAATCCATTCCACGAGTCTTCAGCATCTCCTCAGCAAAGTAAACCTGGCCGTAGCCTGTTGCTTCCGGACGGATCAGACTTCCACCCCAGTCGATGCCCTTACCGGTAAATACACCGGTGAATTCATTCCTCAATTTTTTGTACTGACCAAACATGAAGCCGATTTCACGACCACCAACGCCGATGTCACCGGCTGGTATGTCTGTATTTGCGCCAATATGACGGAAGAGTTCATTCATGAAGCTGTAGCAGAATTTCATCACTTCATTATCAGATTTTCCTTTGGGATCAAAATCGCTCCCCCCTTTACCACCACCCATTGGAAGGGTAGTCAAACTATTTTTGAATACCTGCTCAAAAGCCAGAAACTTCAGGATGCCCAGGTTCACAGTCGGGTGAAAACGCATGCCCCCTTTGTATGGGCCAATGGCGCTATTCATCTCAATCCGGAAACCCCGGTTGACCTGTGGCTCACCCTTGTCGTCCAGCCATGGAACACGGAATAAAATGACTCTTTCCGGCTCAGCGATCCGTTCAAGAATCTTAGTCGTTTTGTACTTTGGATTCTCTTCAATGAAAGGAATCAGTGTTTCGGCAACTTCCAGTACAGCCTGATGAAACTCAGTTTCAGCTGGATTCTTGGCTATAATCTTAGCCATGAACTCATCTACCTGTTGTTGAAATGCATTGGTTGTCATAGAAAAATGTTTTAGTTAAAAAATTCATTGTGAAATTCGTCACAATATTAAAGAAAAGATTTCTAAATAAACCAAATTTTTATCTTTTTTTGCGTTATCACTTGCTAAAACTCAATTACTTACGAGAATTACGTAAAGGAATATCCGAAGATTACCTATGCACCTATCCGTAATACACTTACAAACTGCCATTTATACTTATAATTTCTCAGTCACAAAACTTTGTGCTAATTTTGAAAGCCTATTCATTTCAGGTATGCCTGGTAAAGAGAACAGAAAACGAAACAGCAAGACTCATGTTGATAATGCTGACTTTAAAAAGCTCCTTTACGATAATCGTGAACGACTGAAGGAACTGGCAGCTATCAATGAAACGACTGCAATTATTAAAAAGGGAAAGCCTGTTTCAGATACCCTTCAAAAGATTTGTAAGATCCTGCCTAAAGCCTGGCAATATCCCAGATATACTGTTGCTCGGATACGGTTCGATGAAATGGAGTTTGTAAGTGATCAGTTCGTCGAAACAGAGTGGAAGCAGGAGCAGGTTTTTACTACAATTGACAACCTGGTTTGCTCACTTGCGATCTTTTACACGAAAAAATTCCCGGAAGCCGACAAAGGTCCCTTTCTGAAGGAAGAGCAAAGCCTGCTAAATACTCTTAGCAGCTTGATTGAGGGATATCTGAATGCCATCAAAGGTCAGGAAGGCAGGTATGTCACAAGAGAACATCTGAAAGAACTCGATGCGATCAATCAGACTACAAACATCCTTCGCACGGGAACCTCGCCTGAAGAGTCTCTGCGTCAAATATGCCTGATACTTCCTCGTGCATGGCAATATCCGGAGTTTACTGCCAGCAGAATAAGATATGGAAACATAGTCGTGCAGACTCCGAATTTTCGCGAAACACAATGGAGGCAGGTTCAGAAATTTGAGACCATAGATAACCAGGAAGGATTTATTGATATCTGTTATTTGAAAGGATTTCCGGAAGCTTCTGAGGGGCCTTTTCTTGAAGAGGAGAGAGTACTGATCGTCAACCTGGCTAATCTCATTTCAGGATATTTAAACTCCATCAAAGGAAAAGCGATCCTGAAAAAAAGGGCAACAACGAGCCAGGAACAGGAAACCTCCAGTCGCCACTTGTTGCAGTCATTTCTCAACCGAACGAATGCCAACAGGGATCTTTACCACGACTTAATGCCTTTCAAGGTGCGTGAAATCCTGCTTGTGGCTAATCTGTACGATGCTTACAGCATTGAAAAGGAGGGTCGCTTTTCAGAACATGTGCTGGGTGAGTATTATCAATTGAGCCTGAGCACAATGCCTCGTATTACAGGGGTTTCTTCAAAAGAGGAAGTCATGGAGCAGTTAAATGCCAAGCATTATGACCTGGTGATTATTATGCTTGGCGTCGACAAGGAATTTCCGGTTGAGCTTAGTAAGCAGGTTAAGGCTGCATTTCAATACATCCCTGTGTTCCTCCTCTTAAACAGTAACGCCGATGTTGCCCTTTTCGAAGAGGAGCCTGAACGGCTGACCTGGATCGACCGCATCTTTATCTGGAACGGTGATACCAGAATCTTTTTTGCTATGATCAACTACCTGGAAGACAAGATCAATATAGAGAACGATACCAAACTTGGGATGGTCAGGGTGATCCTGCTGGTCGAGGATTCACCGCAATATTACTCGCTCTATCTCCCGATGCTCTACAACATTGTTCTGGAGCAGACGAAGCATATCATTGAGGATGTCACTACGGATGAGTTGTACCGTATTCTTCGTTTAAAAGCCCGCCCTAAAATCTTACTTGCTTCCACCTACGAGGAGGCTATATATATCTTTCATAAGTACAACGAGTTTATCCTCTGCCTGATCTCTGACGTCAAGTTTAAGAAGGATGGAAAGCTCAATGATAATGCCGGATTCACTCTTGTCAACCAAATTCGCAAAGAGTCCCGTGATCTCCCGATCGTTCTGCAGTCGTTCGACGATTCAAACACCTCCTGGGCGGATGATCTGAAGACTGCTTTCATCAACAAAAATTCAGACACCCTGCTAGCCGATTTCAGAAGTTTCATAACCCGCTACCTTGGTTTTGGGAACTTTATCTACCGCGACAAAGAAGGAAAGCAGATTGACCAGGCCAGGTCGCTGAAAGAGTTTGAAGACAAATTAAAAACGATACCGGAGGAGTCACTTCTTTTTCATGCCCACAAAGATCACTTCTCCCTTTGGTTGATGGCACGGAGTGAAATCCAGGCAGCAAAGATCCTGAACCCCGCCAAGGTCGCTGATTTTAAAGATGCTGCCAGTTTGCGCGAGTATCTGGTCTCGGTGATCTCGCATTTCAGGAACGAACAGGATAAGGGTAAAGTGATCCCATTTGAGGAATCGGCTATCACTGATGCTACTAATATCCTTAGCCTGACAGAAGGTACTCTTGGGGGCAAAGGACGAGGTCTTGCCTTTAGCAACACAGTTATATATAACTACGACTTCTCCCACCATATTCCCAATATAAATATCCGGACACCGGTCACCTCGATAATCGGAACAGATGAGTTTGATTTTTTCATGGACCGAAATCAATTGCGTGAAAAAGTGATGTTAGAGACTGATTATCAAAAGCTAAGGAGATGGTTTATCGAAGGGAAGCAGTCTGAAGGCTTAATCAGTAAATTAAAACTGATCATCAAACACATCAACAAACCCCTGGCAATCCGTTCGTCCGGATTATTTGAAGATTCCCTGAACCAGCCTTTCGCCGGCATATTTGAAACCTACATGATCCCCAATAACCATCCCGATCCGAGTGTTCGCCTTGAACAGTTAAAAACTGCGATCAAACTGGTATATGCATCGATATATTCTCCAACAGCGAAAAAATATTTTGAAGCTGTGCATTACCGGATTGACCAGGAAAAGATGGCTGTTGTGATTCAGGAGGTGGTAGGAAACCAACATGAGGATGTTTTCTATCCGCACATCAGTGGTGTTGCTCATTCATACAACTATTATCCCTATGGACACATGAAACCGGAAGAGGGGGTTGCTGTAATTGCACTCGGACTTGGTCAGTATGTTGTTGAAGGTGAGAAAACATTCCGCTTTTCGCCTCAGTATCCAAATCTGGAGATCAGTTCCGCACATACTCAATTAAAAGGGAGTCAGGTTCGTTTTTATGCTGTTGATTTGAAGAAAGAGGACCTGAACCTCCTTGATGGTGAAGAAGCCGGATTGAGGACCCTGGATATCGACGAAGCTGAACATCATGGATCTATCAACCATATAGCATCAGTTTTTAGTACTGATGATAACCAGATCATACCCGGACTGACGAAAACCGGCCCACGGGTGATCAATTTTGCCGACATCCTGAAATATAATTATATTCCGCTTGCTAAAACCATTGAAGTCGTTCTTGATGTGGTGAAAGAGGCGCTGGGTTCACCGGTTGAGATCGAGTTTGCGGTAGACCTGAACAAGGATCAGCATGGCAGAGCCACGTTTTATCTCCTCCAGGTTAAGCCGATGATCGGGAATACCAAGGATTACAGGATCAATATGAAAAAGATCAGGAAGGAGCAAATTTTACTCTTTTCGGAGCGCGAGATGGGTAATGGTATCATCGATAACATCTATGATGTCGTCTTTGTTGATCCCGACACATTTGACAAATCTCAAACCGTTGCAATGGCTGATGAGATAGAGAAGATCAATACCGATATGATCGGCCGGAACAAAAAGTATATTTTGATCGGTCCGGGACGGTGGGGTACCAGGGACCGGTGGATAGGGATCCCGGTTACATGGCCTCAAATATCCAATGCCAGGGTGATTGTGGAGACCAGCCTGGAAGGATTTCCGCTGGATGCCTCATCCGGATCGCATTTCTTTCATAATGTCACATCTATGAATGTCGGGTATCTATGTGTGCAGCCTGAGATCTCAAAAAGCTTTATCAGGTATGATATTCTTAAACAACAAAACCACACTTACGAATATAACTATTTTACTGTCTCTTCTTTTGTAAAACCCCTTGTCGTAAGAATGGATGGAAGAAAAAGAATTTCTGTGATTACATGGGGTGGATAATCCAATCTGTACGATATTTTATTGTAATTTTGCCACTCCTGAAATGTTATCAGAATAACGAAAAGTGAGCAGGCCATGTATGATTTTATTACCCTTAGTGTCAATTGTCCATACTGCAATACCTCCCTCATTGATGATCAAGAACTTGTAGATAAGAAGCCCAGTATAAAGTTGGGAATAAAGGCGAAGAATCAAACGTCATTTATTTTTCTGAGTTCTATTTGGGGGAGTTATAACTACCGGTGTAGTATTCCACTCTCCCCTGATCTGATTGCACAGTTTTCATGTCCACACTGTAAGACTGAGATCACATCTGAAAATGCATGTTCTATTTGTAGCGCTCCACTGGTTCCGTTTATCCTGGATATGGGAGGAAGGGTAAGTATCTGTTCAAGAAGTGGGTGTAGAAATCATTTTGTAGAGTTCGATGATGTCTCCCAGGCGTTGAGTAAATTATATCAGGATTACGGGTTAGCAGGAAAATACACCAATGAGCATCGGAAAACCATGGCAACGAAACCGGCTCCTCCCGCTGCAGAAAAAGATGAGAAGAGAGAGATGATCGAATCCGGAGCCTTCCTGTTGTCCTACTGCCCACACTGCCATAAAAGCCTGATCGAACACGATATCCTGAAGCTAAATATCACAACCGATGGGAAATCAGGTATTCTGATCTTGAGCCCTTATATGAATGTATTTACCTCAGAATCAACAGTGTATCTTCAGGAAGACAAACCGGTAACTGATATTTCCTGCCCACACTGTAACACCAGCTTGATTTCAGCAAACAAGGCATGTGAAGAGTGTGGTTCACCAATCGCAAGAATATTTATCAGTGCCAGAACAAAAATGATTAATTTCTATCTTTGCTCGAAAAAAGGCTGCAAGTGGCATGGATTGAGCGATGAAGACCTGCAGGATATCAAACTGGAGGATAGCTTGGAATGGTAACAATTAACTAAATATACTATGTTTCAGATAAGCAGAAAACAAGAGTTAGCTAAAGGTACTATTGTACGATTTGACATTATTGCTCCGAAAATTGCAAAAAAAGCGCAGGCGGGACAATTTATTATCTTAAGGGTAAACGAAACCGGTGAACGCATTCCGATGACGATTGCTGATAAAGATGAGTTCGCAGGGATTATTACGATCATCTTTCAGGTGGTAGGAAAAACTACTGCATTGATGCGCTCATTGAATGAGGGCGATTTTATCCGGGATATTGCTGGTCCGCTCGGACGACCTGCAGAAGTTGAGAAGATAGGAACCGTTGTGATGGTTGGAGGAGGTACCGGTGTGGCCATTTTGCATCATGTCGCCAAAGCGTTCAAGGAAGCAGGCAATTATGTGATCAGCATTATCGGAGCCAGGGATAAGGAGCTGGTCATCCTGGAGAAAGAGATGGAAATGATCAGTGATGAATTGGTGGTGACAACCGATGACGGAAGCTATGGCACCCGGGGATTTGTGACACAGCCGCTTGAAAAATATCTCCAGGAACGAAATGACATCAAGTTGGTCTATGCAATTGGACCTCTGATCATGATGAAAACAGTTTGTGGTCTTACAAAGAAGTGTGATACACCCACAATCGTTAGCCTGAATCCCATTATGATTGATGGAACAGGGATGTGTGGTGGATGCCGTGTCAGCATTGATGATAAAGTGAAGTTTGCCTGTGTAGACGGACCTGACTTCGATGGACACCAGGTTAATTTTGATGAACTGATGAAACGTAACTCCATCTATCTAAAGGAAGAGAAAGATTGTTTGTTGTTTTCGATCCATTAAACCCATACTACTATGAATGAGCAAGATGTAAAGTACTTAAAGTACAAAACCTTTCTAAACACCTACTGCCCGCATTGCAACCAAAGTTTTAATGTTGAAGATAAAGAGACCCAAACTATCATCGTTGATGCTAGCTATAACGGTTCCGATTTTCAGCTTAAACTTAGCCCATACCTTGATGTATTTGAGGTTGCATCATCAATTCCGATAGAAGAGGGGAAGATTCTAACCGGACTTGCATGTCCGTTTTGCAAAACCAACCTTGTCATACCTGAAAAGAAGTGTGGCGAATGTGGATCATCACTGGGAGAGATAACGATCTCCAGCTATTCAAAGCTGATTCCCTTTTACATTTGCATGAAATACGGCTGCGAGTGGCATGGCCTGACCAGGGCAGATGAACGAAAAATCAAGCTAAAAATACCCCGCCAGGAGATGCCTGCTCAGGATCAGAAGCTAAGAACAGCAAATTACCAGGAGGTCCCTTATGGCTATACTTCTGAACTGGCGTTGTTGGAAGCCGGCCGTTGCCTGCAATGTAAAAAACCGAAATGTGTCGATGGATGTCCTGTTAATATCGATATCCCTGAGTTTATAAGGTTGGTTGCTGAAGAGAAGTTTGACGAATCCATCAAGAAAGTAAAGGAGCGAAATGTACTGCCTGCTATTTGTGGCCGTGTATGTCCGCAGGAAAACCAATGTGAGGAGATCTGTATTGTTGGCATCAAGGATACACCGGTTGCGATTGGTAACCTGGAGCGTTTTGTGGCAGATTGGGAACGGAAGATGGACCTGGTAACCATCCCGGTGATAAAGAAAAAACAGGACAAAAGAATTGCAGTTGTAGGCTCAGGACCAGCCGGCCTGACCGTTGCAGCCGACTTGCAGCTCCTCGGATATGCAGTGACGATCTTTGAGGCATTTCATGAAACGGGTGGCGTACTAACATATGGAATCCCGGAGTTCAGGCTTCCAAAATCCATTGTGCAGTTTGAGATCAATTACCTGAAAGAGATGGGTGTCAGAATCGAACTGAACCAGGTTATCGGAAAGATCAATACGGTTGACGAGTTACTCGAGCACTTCGATGCAGTTTTCATTGCGGTGGGAGCCGGTTTGCCCAAGTTCATGCACATTGAAGGGGAGAGCCTGGGGAATGTCTTCTCCGCAAATGAATATCTAACCCGGATGAACCTGATGAAAGCGTATAAATTTCCGGAATATGATACGCCGAAACCGAAAGGTAACCGTGTCGCTGTCATTGGAGGAGGGAATGTGGCCATGGACTGTGCCAGAACGGCCATCCGGACCGGTTCAACTGAAGTCACCATTGTCTACCGCAGATCAAGAACCGAGCTGCCGGCACGTCATGAAGAGGTGATTCATGCGGAGGAAGAAGGAGTAAAATTCCGGTTGCTCACTTATCCAATCAGATTTCTCGGAACAGATGTCAATACGCTCAAAGCGATGGAGTGTATCGAAATGAAACTCGGAGAACCGGATGATTCCGGAAGAAGAAGACCGGTTCCGATTGAAGGATCAAACTTTGTATTAGATGTCGATCTGGCAGTGGTGGCTATTGGTAACGATGCCAATCCGATCATATTCCAGACCGCTCCGGATATTGAGCTTAATAAGTGGGGAAATATTGTTGTAGATCCAAAAACAAACGAAAC
>JACNKI010000152.1:10957-17598 GCA_014382125.1 Bacteroidota bacterium
ATGAGTACCACCGTAACCGTCGGACTTGGAAGCTGTGGAATCGCCGCCGGCGCGAATAAGACATATGAGAAGATCAAAGCGTTGAAGCAGTCGGATAATCTGGATTTTAACCTCAGGAAAACCAGCTGCATCGGGATGTGTTACAGGGAACCTCTGGTAGAGATTGTAGACGATACCGGCACTTATTTGTATGGTGACATTACTGAAGAACAGGCGATTGAAGTTATAGAAAAACACATCAATCAACAGGATCCTGTTCGTGATTATATCGTCTACTCTGATCTCTTTGATGGATCTGAAAATAAATTTATTTCGGCGCAGGTAAAGATCGTATTGAGAAATTGCGGATACATTGATCCCGAATCTATCGAAGAGTATGAAGCCCGGGAAGGATACCAAGCTGTTCAGAAGATTGCCGAAGAGAAGATCCCTCCCGATCTGGTCATCGAAACAATCCTCAAATCAGGACTTAGGGGCCGGGGTGGAGGTGGATTCCCGACCGGGATGAAATGGAAATTTGCCCGGGGGTATAAATCGAAGGAAAAATATATCATCTGCAATGCAGACGAAGGAGACCCCGGGGCTTTCATGGATCGCAGCATTTTGGAAGGAGATCCTCATTCCGTCATTGAAGGAATGATCATTGCCGCCTATTCCATTGATGCGACTGGTGGAGTTATTTATTGTCGTGCCGAGTATCCTCTCGCGATCAAACGGCTCAATATTGCCCTTGATCAGGCCCGAATGAGAGGGTATCTAGGGAACAATGCTTTCGGTATTGAAGATTTTAATTTCGACATCTACATTAAAGAGGGAGCTGGCGCTTTCGTGTGTGGTGAAGAGACTGCTCTGATCGCGTCAGTGGAAGGAGAGCGAGGCATGCCCAGCAGACGCCCTCCGTTTCCTGCTGAGAAAGGTTTATGGGGCAATCCGACTAATATTAATAACGTCGAGACTTTCGCCAATATTCCCTGGATCATACTTAACGGAGGCGACGCATTTGCCAGCTATGGAACCGAAAGAAGTAAAGGGACCAAAGTCTTTGCCCTGGCCGGAAAGATTAAAAATTCAGGGCTGGTGGAAGTCCCAATGGGCATCACAATCAATGATGTGATCATGAAACTTGGAGGAGGTATCAAGGATGATAAAAAATTCAAAGCCGTTCAGCTTGGCGGGCCTTCAGGAGGATGTATACCTGAACATCTCTCTGACACCATTGTGGATTATGATTCCGTAAATGCAACCGGTGCCATAATGGGATCCGGAGGAATGGTCGTGATGGATGAGAGCACCTGCATGGTGGATGTCGCCAAGTTTTTCCTCGATTTCACGTGCAAAGAGTCATGCGGGAAGTGTACATTCTGCCGGATTGGAACCGTCAGAATGCTGGAGATCCTTGAACGAATCTCTGATGGAGAAGGAAAAGAAGGAGATATTGAGAAACTGGAGGAGCTGTCATATCAGATCAAAGATAACTCCCTGTGTGGTTTGGGCCAGACGGCGCCTAACCCGGTTCTGACAACTCTTCAATATTTCAGGGATGAGTACATCGCACATATAAAAGACAAAAAATGCCCTGCGAAAGTATGCCGGCCTTTACTGACCTATACGGTTGATCAGGATGCGTGTACCGGATGTTTGGTTTGTCTGAAAAATTGCCCCTCCGATGCTATCACAGGAGAGCGCAAGCAACCACATCTGATTCATCAGGATCTTTGTACGAAATGTGGCATCTGTTACTCAAAATGTAAGTTTGATTCCATCATTTTAACATAATCTATGCGAATTCTCAAAAAAACAAGAAAAGAAACTGATGGCTCAAAAAGATGTAAACGTAATTCTTAACGGAACGATCGTTCAGGGAAACCAGGGAGAGACCATCCTCCAGGTGGCTAACCGGGAAGGCATCAAGATACCAACACTTTGCCATGATGAACGACTTGAGCCATTCTCTTCTTGCTATGTCTGCATAGTTGAAGTAGAAGGAATGCGCGGACACCAGCCAGCTTGTTCCACACACATCAAAGAGGGAATGAAGGTGGTCACCGACAATGAACCAATTCGTCAGTCCCGGCAGATGGCACTGGAACTGATGTTGAGTAATCATTATGCTGACTGTCTGGGTCCATGCAAGCAAACCTGTCCGGCCGGAGTGGATGTTCAGGGATATATCGCCCTGATTGAGAAAAGATTATATTCTGATGCTGTGGCTCTCATCAAAGAAACCAACCCATTACCGGCAATCTGCGGACGGGTTTGCGTTCGTCCATGTGAAGTGGCGTGCCGCCGCAACCTGCTGGATGAAAGCGCTCCCGTAGGTATCGATTACCTGAAACGTTTTGCTTCCGATTTTGATCTCGATTCCCCTGATAAATTTGTTCCGGAGATCAAACCCTCCACTGGTAAAAAAGTGGCCGTGATTGGTGCAGGACCTGGCGGCCTTTCAGCAGGTCATTTCCTGCAGATAGAGGGCCACCAGGTGGATATTTTTGAAGCGGCTCCCCAATCAGGAGGCTGGCTTCGCTACGGAATCCCTGAATACAGGCTTCCGAATGATATCCTTGACAAAGAAGTGAAGAATATTACTGATCTGGGTGTGAATATATTCTACAACCAGAAATTAGGAGAGAATCTTAGCTATCAAGAGCTGAAAGATAAATACGATGCCGTTGTGCTGACCATCGGTTCTCAGATTGGGACAGGTGTAGGTTGTGAAGGGGATGATGCAGAAAACGTTTTCTCAGGGATCGATTTTTTGAAGAACATGGAGATGACCGGACAGCGGTATGATTTCCACGGCAAATCCATCGCTGTCATCGGAGGAGGAAATACGGCCATGGACTGTTGCCGGACATCATTACGATGCAAGGCGGATAATGTATATGTGATTTACCGGCGGACGGAGAAAGAGATGCCTGCCAATCCCATCGAGATCCATGAATCAAAACTTGAAGGAGTAGAATACCTCTTTCTTACGCTGCCTAAAAAGATCAACAAGAATAAAAAAGGGGAGGTAGAATCGGTTACCTGTATCAAAATGAAGTTGGGAGAACCTGATGCTTCAGGACGACGCAGACCGGTACCGATCGAAGGATCTGAATTTGAACTGAAAGTGGATTACGTGCTGGCTGCCATTGGACAGAAGACCGATGTGAATTTCCTCGGTGACATCAACGCAAATACGAAAGGCGATAAGCTAGAGGTCAATAAGTGGGCCGATATTGATGCCGACAGAGAGACATTACAAACCGGTATTCCATCGGTTTTTGCAGCAGGAGATGGCGTTACCGGTCCGGCTACCATCATCGAGGCGATAGCCCAGGCTAAAATTGCTTCAAATAGTGCTCACCAATACCTGCTGGGCGAAGAGATCAAACCGTTGAAACAACCCTTTATTAGCCGGCGCAATAATTTCAGGACACAAGCTCAGGAAGATTATCAGGATCTGTTTCAGGTTCAGGAGCGCGAAGAGATGCCGGTGCTGAGGGCTGATCAGCGGATGAACTTCAATGAGGTTGAGTTGGGATACGCTGATGAAGAGGTGGCAATTCACGAAACACAACGTTGCCTCGAATGCGGATGCACAGCTTTTTTCAATTGTGATTTACAGAAGTATTCGACAGAATACAATGCTGACCAGAAAGGATTCGCAGGTGAATTCAACGAATATGCTGTCGATTTCCGCCATCCATATATCGAGATCGACAACAATAAATGCATCCTTTGCTCACGCTGCATCCGAATTTGCCGGGATGTGGTTGGCGCAAATGCCCTGGGACTGGTCAACAGAGGTTTTGAAACTTTTGTCGCACCCAGTATGGGAGAGGCCTTGCAGGATACTAATTGCGAATCATGTGGGATGTGTATTTCAACGTGTCCGACAGGAGCGATCACCGAGAACGTTCTGTTCAAGCCCGGGCCGGTTCAGACAACTCCATCCGAAGCAATCTGCAATTATTGTTCAATCGGCTGTTCGATCACGCTGAATCAGGTCAACGGCTTTGTGATGAGTGTTTCCGGGAACAAAGGAGTGGTGAACCAACAGGGGAATATCTGCAGATATCCTCGCTTTGGATACGCTTATCTTAATGATAAGAGCCGGATAGGCAGTCCGTTAAAAAAGATTAACGGAAAATTTAAGGAGATCAGTTTTGAAGAGGCGTTCAAATTAATCGTTGAGAGAATCAATGCTGTCAAGCCTGATGAGAACAGTTTTTTCGCCGGAGCCAGGCTCACAAACGAAGAGATGTACCTGATCCAGAAACTGGCACGTGCCGCAGTCGCGACAGGCAATATTGGATCATTTCATTACCTCACACGGGGCGATGGATACAGGTTCAATCATCAACAGAATGCACCCTTTGACAGCATCCGAAAAGCCGGGAAGATCTTCCTTATTGGGACAGATATCAACATGGATCATGCTGTGGCCGGATTCATGGTGAATAATGCCCGGGCCAAAGAGGGTATTCCGGTAATTCTGGTTACCAATAAGAAGGAGAGTTCCATGACTCATAAGGTCGATAAGGTGATCAACGTGAAGTCGTATTACTACTTCATCAAAGCGGTTAACCACTACCTCCTGACCTTTGGATTGGAAAACGATTTATTCCTCCGTGATCGTGTGATCGGACAGAATGAGTACCGGCTTCAGCTTTTGGAAGAAGACTTTGCAACATTGGTATCCAACGCTGGTGTGTTGCCAAAAGTTATCAGGGAATTCGCTGAAGAGTATAATACTGAGATGAATGCCATCGCCATCTTCTCAGAAAAAGAGATCACCAGCAACAGCTCCCTGGAACTGTTCAACCTGGCGATGATTACTGGTAAACTCGGAAAAACAGCCAACGGCCTAATCACACTCAAGGAGAAGAATAACTCCCAGGGACTGTTCGATATGGGAATCAGTCGTCGTACAGGTGTTGGAGGAATTCCTATTGATGATGAAGCATATGTCATGAAACTGAAAGAGGTGTGGAACGTTAAGGATATACCGGGAATTGTTGCGGATTGCCTGATACTGAAGCTATCAAAAAAGAAAATGAAGAACCTGTTTATTTTTGGTGAAGATCCGGTTGGTTGCGACACCACCCAGACCTATTCTTCTCTGATCAAACAAATTCCCTTCATTGTGGTTCAGGACTATTTTATAACCGACACAGCAAAAGAAGCAGACCTGATATTACCGGCTTCTTTTCCCACCGAGATTGGCGGTACGTTTTCAAATACACAGAAGGCCATTCTTGAATTTGAACCTGTATTGCCTTCCCGGATTGAGATCTCTTCCATCATGCAGTTCATCGAACTGTTGAAAGGATTCGGTCTGAACGACCTTGAAAACCGCGACGATGTCTTTGGCGAGATCATCCGGTTGCTCCCGCATGTTGAGGAGGACCAGCCTGAAGAGAGGCTCACAATGGTATATACCGGGCAGGACAACCCAAATCGTTCATTTGACTACGGATGTGATTACCTGGTGAAGCGGTTTGAAGAAGAATTTGAAGAACGTTTGAGAGTATGAGAGTCTGAGAGTATGAGGGACAAGATCCCGAAACAAATAACCAGCAACAAACAAATACAACCATATAAATATGAAAGAATTCAACAACATCAACGACGTACTCGATTTTGCAATCGGGGAAGAGCAAGCTGCCGTGGATTTTTATCTGAAACTTGCGGACCTATCTAAGAATGAGAGTATTAAAAAGGCATTTCATGAGTTTGCGGAAGAGGAGATGGCTCATAAAGCCAAGCTTATGGAGGTGAAAGCGGATGGCCCTGCGGTCTTTGGAACCGAGAAAGCAGAAGACATGAAGCTTTCCGACTATCTGGTGGATGTGAAATACAGGCCGGATATGTCCTATGAAGAGGCCCTGATCTTAGTTATGAAGAAAGAGAAAGCGGCTTTCAAACTCTATACAGCACTGGCCGACCGGGCTCAACAGCCCGAAATGAGGGAGATGTTTCTTCACTTGGCCCAGGAGGAGTCGAAGCATAAACTCAGTTTTGAGATTGAGTATGACGACCACATTCTCCGGGAAAATTAATCTGCAACGAACAATATTTTTCTACCCTGATTCAATCTCCCTCTCCAGCAGAGGCCATCCAGCCTGATACTGTGTGTTTCTTCTCGTCTCATAGTTCATGAAAAAAAACTTCATGGTCGTCTTTAATCCGTGAGTTGTTAATAAAAAACTTTACCACAACATATAACCTTTTGCCTCTTTTCCGGATTAATGGGTAAAAAAAGCTATGAAAACCATTATTCTGGAACCGGGAAAATTTTATCACATTTATAACCGGACAAGAAACGGGAACCCATTGTTTCCGAAAGAGGAGGACTTTCATTTCTTCCTGAAGCTCTACAAAAGGCATATTGTGCCTGTAGCCGACACCTGGGCATATTGCATTCTCGACGACCATCTTCATTTTCTGATCAGAATGAAAGAGGAGGTTAACGGGAATTCGTACAAGCCATTTGCTCTGCTTTTTAACTCATATGCAAAGGGTTTTGTGAACAAAACCGGGCATATAGGGAAATTGTTTCGTTTCAAGCTTAAACGGATTGAAATCCGCCGTGAGGCAGTATTGTGCAATGTGATGCGATATATCAATCAGAATCCAAGGAAGCATGGGATCGT
>JACNKI010000056.1 GCA_014382125.1 Bacteroidota bacterium
CTTGACCGGGAAGGGAACCTGGCGGCTGGCACCTCCACGGGAGGGATGATGATGAAGATGAAAGGAAGAATCGGAGATACTCCCATTATCGGAGCAGGAACATATGCCAACAATGCTACCTGTGCGGTATCCGGTACGGGACATGGAGAGTATTTTATCCGGAATTCTGTGGCCTTTGATATGTCAGCATTGATGGAGTACGCAGGAATGTGTGTGAAGGATGCGGCTCACTATATCATTCTTGAAAAACTGAAGTCACAGGGTGGAAGTGGGGGATTGATCGCAGTGGATCGAGAGGGAAACATCGCCATGCCATTCAATACCAATGCGATGTTTAGAGGGTATACGAAGGAGACAGGGGAACAAGGAGTGTGGATATACTAGATGCTCGTTGCTCGTTGCTCGATGACTTGATATTAGATGTTGGATGTTAGATATTGGATGATTTGCCTTGAGTCTTGAACCTGATGAATATCATACTTTCAATATTTAGTTACTTTGACTATCTGCCACTTTTGGTGATAGTCGCAATTGCCTGGCTGACGCCGTTGTTGATGTCGGTTCTGCGGATGCGAAAGGTCCCGACAGTGATCATGGAGATCATCCTCGGGTTTGTCGTTGGGAAAATACTATTTGATTATGCCTCGCCGGAAAGTATGCAGATACTCGACTTTCTGGCTTTTACCGGATTTATGTTCCTGATGTTTCTGAGCGGTCTGGAGATCGATGTCGACCAGGTCATCGCTTCCCTCCCGCGACGAAGACTGACGGTTTCCCGTTACTTAAGTAATCCGCTGCTGGTCGGATTCTCTATCTTCCTGATTACGGTTGGACTCTCCTATGGAAGTGCTATCATCCTGAGTGACTTCATCCCCATGGAGAACACATTCTATTTTGCCCTGATCATGATCACCACATCGGTAGGGATCATCGTTCCGGTACTCAAAGAGCGGGGAGAGATCACCAGCCGATACGGGCAAATGATCATCATGGCAGCTGTGGTTGCCGATATCCTGAGTATCATCCTCTTCTCCTTTTCAGCATTTGTATTGAAAAACGGGTTCCAGCCTGAGATCCTGCTGATCCTGGGGATCTTCCTGCTCTTTTTCATCTTTTACTCCACGGGTATCCTGATCAAAAAGATCCCCTTGATCAAGCGCCTGACCTTTCAGCTTTCTGAAGCTGTCTCACAGATCAAGGTGAGAGGAGCGCTTCTTATTTTGCTGATTTTCATCGCATTATCTCAATTTTTTGGTCGGGAAGTGATGTTACTGGGCGCGTTTTTGGGAGGATTGCTTCTCTCATCATATACTCACAAAGCTCGTTCCTTATTGCTGTTGAAGCTGGATGGGATGGGGTATGGTTTCTTTATCCCTGTATTTTTTATCATGGTAGGGGTCAGGTTTGATCCAACAGTGCTGGCAAACCTGGAGAGTTCCCTGTTTCTGTTTCTGGGCCTCTTTCTGGTAACATTATATGCTGTTAAAATACTTCCCTCTTTGATCTGGAGTCGACTGTTCGGCTTCAGGCGAGCTATTGCAGGTGGTTTCCTGATCTCTTCCCGACTAAGCCTGATCATTGCGGCTTCGGCAATCGGCCTTGAAATGGAGCTGATTTCACCGGAGATCAATGCAGCCGTCATCCTGATGGCAATCATCACATGTATCCTCTCTCCTGTACTTTACAACCAGATCAGTCCGAAAGCATTACTGCCGGAAGAGAAGTTGATTATCATAGGAGGTAGCAGCACAGCTGTCCTGCTGGCACGACGATTTAGACTGCATGGTCGTCACACCGTGATTGTGGAGAAAAACATCACACGGTTCAGGGAGATTGAAGAGAAAGGGATGCATGCAATTCACGCCGACGGAAAAGAACCGGAAACATATAACAATCTGAATCTTAAGCCGGGCAACTATGTGGTGGTGCTAACCGAGTCTCCTGATGAAAACGTTCGGATCTGCGAACTCCTTCGACATCAGTTTCACCACGACCAGGTCATTGCTGTTGCCCCTTCTCAAACACTTGAGCAGACCTACAACCGCATTGGCATTGAGACCATCGACATGCACCGTACCATTGTGACCACGATCGAAAACCTGATTCTGCGCCCAACCACCTATCATGCCCTGGTAGAGACTTTTGAGAGTTTCAGCGTGGAGGAGGTCGTGATCCTGAATGAAGCGGTTGACGGACTCCAGGTGAAAGATATCCCATTCCATAAAGATGGCGCTCTGATGCTGATCAAACGCAAAGATGAACTCCATGTCCCCCATAGTGACACACACCTTCACCTGGGAGACCTGGTCATTGCACTCGGAACTGAAACAGCACTCGAGCAGATCAGGGGAGAGTTATCGTGACGTTCGAGACAGTCGTGACTGTTACGATGATTATTGCTCAATCAGCTTCGGTTTCCCGAAACCAATTTTTGCCAGCGACTTCAATTGTGTTTTAGCATCACCGGCCACCACATAGAACATCCTTTCAGGCACAATGTACTTATCGGCCAGCTCTTTGAGACGCGCCTGTGTCATCTCTTTGACGATGGTTTCCTGGTTCTTCACATAATCGACCGGCAGTTTGTACTGGGCGATGTTGCGAAGCATACCAATCAAGGCTCTGAGGGTTTCAAACGCCCTGGCATTGCTTTTAATCAGGGCATTTTTTGTAAACAACAACTCCTCTTCCGTGATGCCATTCCGGTATTGCTCCATCAGCTCTTTAAAGATGTAAACGGACTCCTCTGTCGCGGATGAGCGAACACTGGCTGAAGCAACAAACGGGCCTGGGATTTCCGTTCCGCTGAAGCGCGTACGGGCCCCATACGTAAATCCTTTTTCTTCTCTCAACACCATATTCACATTACCGGCAAAAGAGCCACCCAGCTTATAGTTCATCACCACGGCAGGGTAGTAATCGGGATTGGTTCGGGCCAGTGCCAGGTAGCCAATGTTGATAACTGATTGCCTCGCTCCCGGGACATCCACAAAATAGACCTTAGATTTATCTATTGCCTCCGGAAGTGCATATGCCGGGAATTTTACCTCTTTTGACTTCCAGTTCTTATCGAGTGACTGAAGTGATTCTATGACCTGGTCTTGTGTGATATCTCCTGCGATCAGAAAACCGGCTTCCGAGGGAGAGAAATTCCTCTCGTAGTAATCTTTCAGGTCATCGATCGTAATCGATTCAACGGTCTCCAGCGTACCCATCCGATTAATCGAAAAGATATGATCCTTTCCGTATGTCAGTTTATTAAAGGCATTCCTCACCAGTGTATTCGGATTGGCTTTCTGGCGTTTGAGGGAATTGAGTAAGCGTGTCTTGGCAAGCGCAAACTCCTCTTCATCCCATCGGGGCTCCAGCAGGATCTCCTGTATCAGGAAAAGAACACTGT
>JACNKI010000022.1 GCA_014382125.1 Bacteroidota bacterium
CGGTGTGAGGATCACGAAAACCGAATTCATCTCCTGTCCATCCTGCGCACGAACGTTGTTCAATATCCAGGAAGCTGTTCTAAAAGTCAGGGAAAAGACCGATCACTTAACCGGACTGAAAATCGCTGTAATGGGATGTATTGTAAACGGTCCTGGCGAGATGGCTGACTCCCATTACGGGTATGTCGGTGCCGGGAATGGGAAAGTGAACCTCTATAAAGGGCAAACCCTGGTGAAGAAAAATATCGATGAATCCGAAGCGGTAAAGGAGCTTGTGGATCTGATCAAAGAGAGCGGAGATTGGAAGGAAGAATAACTCACCAACTCACCAGTTCACCAATTCGCCAACTCACCAGTTACTACTCTCAATGCTTTCGGTAAGATCTCATAGGTAAACGGCGTATGGCCGAGTGATTCCCCATCGGCTTCGAGGTAGATCTTTCGGGTAGAACGGATGCGAATGGTTTTTCCCCGGAACGTTTTAACTATGTCAAGGTTGATTAGTGTACCGTTGTATAGCTTACTCGTATGCCGGATCACCAACCATTTCGGTGCTTTTACGATCAGGGTCATATCCAGTAATCCATCATCGGGAATGGCGTTTGGTACCTGCATCATGCCCCCTCCATTGTATTTGCAAATCCCCACGTTCATGGAGAATATCTCTCCTTTGAATTCAGGATTTCCATCTACTTCTATTACGGCGTCTAAAAACTTATATTGAAACAAGCTTGCAAAGACGAACCACAGGTAAGTGAGTGGACCTCCATATCCTTTTTCCTTGAACAGATTGGTCTTTTTTGCCACCAGGGCATCGTATCCCATGCCAGTCACATTCATGAAATAGCGATCGTATGTTTGATCTTTCTTTTGATAGGAGACTTTGCCTACATCCTGGACAAATGTATTTTGCTGTTTCAGCAATTTCACCGCTCCTTCATATTCAAATGGAACATTAAACATCCGGCACCAATCATTTCCCGTACCTATCGGGATCATTCCCATGATTATATCCTGGACCGGGCAGGTCTGTTGCAGGAAAATCCCGTTAAGTACTTCGTTCAACGTACCATCTCCTCCAACAACAACGATTTTTCTATACCCCTTTTCGATTGATTTACGGGTCAGGTGAATGGCATGATCTTTATGTTCTGTCAATAAAAAGTCGTGGTCAACTCCCTCTTTCTCAATAATCCGGTGGATCTTCGGCCACTCCTTAGTTCCCTTTTGTACACCAGCATTAGGATTTACAATGATCATCCACCTGCCGTCAGGAATTATACCTTGCTCCATCATGAAATGGTTAGAATTAATCCGCGCAAGATAACTAAAAAAATAAACCTCAATTGGTCGATCTTTTCCAACCCTTTGTCTATTTCCTGACAATCTTGTGCAATCATGAGCAATTAATGCGCAATTCTGTGCAATTCTTTTTGTACTTTTATCCAAACCTTTTCAGTCATGAAAAAGATATTGATCCTTATTCTATCCATTATAGTCCTTTCAGTGACACTGAATGCCCAGGAAGAGAAGAAAGAACGAACGTTTGGGTATTTCAACAGAACCGAAGCGGGTGTAGGATTTGGTTTAGGAAAATTTAAAACAGACAGATTCGACGGCATCCAGAAACGAGTAAAAAACGATGAGATCATCATTTCGTTCAACACGATCAACGGGATCACGTATAAAGGTCGTGTCGGATTGGGGATCGGCATCGGTGTGGAGAAATGGCAGCACGGACTATTTTTTCCACTATTCGGACAGCTCTACTACGATGTGAAGCCAAAGGCTAACACATTCTTCGGAAGCCTTAGTTTGGGTAGCGCTATCGGCAAACGCGACAGCACCTCATTCTTTCACCAGGGAGATGGCGGGTTTATGATCCAGATCGGCATTGGCTATAAAATGAAGGTGTTTAAACGTCTTCGTTTTTATTACGAGGTTTTTTACAAGTACCAGGCAATCCACTCAAGCTATAGGATCACGACCTCTACCGACAGTATCCCGTTAATCAGCAACCCTATAGATTACAAAGTTCCCTTACATTTTCTGGGCTTCCGCATCGGCATCAGCTTTTATTAAAAAGTTACAATGTATCTTGATCCCGTCGTCCAAAGAGAAGGAATGAATAGAAGAAGTAGAAGAAAGAAACCCCGGCCTGTGATTCAAGGGTATCTTCTGTAAGGAGTGACAATGTGGCAATGATGAAAAACACAAGGAAAAAGTAATCATGGAAGCCCTGTTTGACCCAGGCGGGATAGATCAGCGAGAATATTAACCAGATGAGTCCAAACACACCGAATCCGATCAGAATCGACATAAACTGGTTGTGTGATCTCCATCGTTGATGGGGTGCTAGCTTTGTATTCATCTTTTCATACTGGTGCTTAAAAACTTCATTCATATCACCGGTACCTACTCCTATGATCCAGTTATCGCGTATGATCCCCCAACTTGCCTTCCAGAATTCTAATCGTTGCATCAAGGAAGAACCCGTAGGATCTCCGGTTGTCATGTAGTTTTCATACCCCATGAGCAGTTCATAGATCCGACCCCGAAGACTGAACAGATTCAGGTTGACTACATTGGCAATGCCTTTCTCAACTGCTTCAACATCTTTCTCTGATAGTTGCTCCACACCCTCCGCATCTTTTCGCAATCCTTTGGAAGTCAGATACCTAATAAGCGTGAACTTGATCTGTTGACCTTTCAGGTCGGTGCTGTCAAACGAAATCTCCGATCGTTTACTCCAGGAATCACGTAACTCCCACCATTGAATATAGAGCCAGACATAATGACCATTTTCTGTTTGCCTGTTCTCAATATAATGTGTATACGAACCTCCCCTGGCAGTGACAGAATCAAGTGTCGTTATATCTACCGGGTTCACCCTGTAATAATCAGTTACAACTGATTTCAGATAGAGTCCCCCTCCTAATAACACGATGAGAATTGAGAGAATGCACCCCGTTTTGAGCCAGATATTCTTGCTTCTGAAGGTATAGATGATCAACATAATGATGAGGGTAAGGAAAAATACACCCAGACCTGTAAATGATTTGGAGAGAACCAGGTAGAGCAGGAACCATGCTATCAACAGAACAGTCCCGAATTTCATCCAGATGGATATCCCTCTCCTCCTGTATAGAAAATACCCCATGAAGAAGAGGGCCATACTGATCATCAGTGACAGGATAATATGAGAGATATGGACGGAGATATCTCGGATGTCGATGAAGTCAAAGTTGATTAGTCTCCAGGTATTTGCCAATGTTACGATCAACAAGTTGATAATAAAGATGCTAATGAACCTGTAAAAATCTCCCCGTGTGAAAGTTCTCAGGGTAGAGAAGATAAGAGGTAAAATCAGGATAGGTATTTTGGTCCGCA
>JACNKI010000168.1:0-15850 GCA_014382125.1 Bacteroidota bacterium
AAATAAATCAAAGAAAGATCCTGGATGCTGGATAACTGGATAACTAGATCCTTGAATCTTCCGCGAGCGCTGAAGCTACTCTGCGGAGGCGCTGAGTCTTGAATTTTGAAACTTATTTCTGAAGTAGTGCAATCGCATATGCCGACACACCTTCCTCACTTCCAATAAATCCAAGTTTTTCACTTGTTTTGGCTTTAATGGAAAGCTGGCCGGGTTCGATCTTAAGCAGACCAGTAAGTACCTCGGTCATTTCAGGAATATAGGTACTGATTTTAGGGGCTTGCAGAACAATTGTACTGTCAAGGTTGACAATGGAATATCCGTTAGTCCGGATAAGTTCACGGCACTTCTTCAGCAGGATTTTGCTGTCAATGTCTTTGTATTCAGGAGAGGTGTCGGGGAAATGATATCCTATATCATGGAGTGCAGCTGCACCAAGAAGGGAATCACAAATAGCATGGATCAGTACATCGGCATCGGAATGGCCGACAGCGCCCTTCGTATGAGGGATCAATATTCCACCCAGCCAGAACTCTTTCCACTCTTCCAGTCTGTGCGTATCAAATCCAAAACCAATCCGAAGTCCCATGTTCGCAGTTCGCTATTCGCAGTTCGCTATTCGCCTTCTCATCACATCACCACCTCACCATTAATTCGGTGTCGCTTCTCTACCCTTGTTCTTTTGTCCTATTTTATTGAAATTGAAAAGCAGGGTAAATTGCAGCGTGTTTTGTAACGGGTTATTGTTTCGTATAGGGATCAGGTACGAAAAATCGAGTCCAAAAACGTTATATCGTAATCCGGCGCCCAGGGTGAAAAACTGGCGATCGCCTTTGTATTTTGATTCCCAGAAATAACCAACCCGAATAGCGAAAAGCTTATTGTACCAATATTCTGCAGCAATAGCAACGTTGATCTCTTCCAATTCCTCTTTGAAACCGTAAGGAGCATCATAAAAAGACTGAATCATTCCCTGAACAACCGAGACATCAGGATTCCTTCCCTTTTTGATCACCTTTCCACCGTCAGCTCCAATAGAATCAGGCCAGTAAATCGGAGGTGTTGGTACCAGTAATTTGTTGAGATCAATAGCAAACGACAACCGGTTGTAATCATCGATATCCATGGTAAAGGATGGACCGATACGCAGGTTGGTGGGGATGAAATCCCGATGGATTGAGGAGCTGCTGTATGCGATTTTTGCTCCGATGTTGGAGATAACAAAACCAAAATCGATCCATGCAGCGCTCAATCCTTTAATTTCCAACTCCTTGTGATAATAGAGAGCAATATCAGCGGCAACAGACATCCCAGGCTGCACATCATATTTTGTGTAGTTTACAGGTACCAGGTTTGAGTAGATAAACCGGGCAGCTACGGCACCTGAAAGAGTCCTGGTAAATTTCCTTGCATAGGTAGCATCGATTGTCCACTCATTAGGTTTGACTTTTCCAAGTTCCGTCCCCACATCATTGGTGAACGTGACCTCACCCATCGAGAAAAAACGCAATGAAGCAGCAATTGCTTGCTTATCACCAAAGCGCTTGAATCCGGATACAGATGCCAAACCAATATCATTGACCAGCCCCCGTAGCCAGGGAACATAGCCGATACCCGCTCCGAAATCTTTTTCAATAAAAGCATACTTTGCAGGATTCCAGAATAATGAATATACATCCGGGCTGGTAGCAACACCCACATCACCCATACCACCTGCACGAGCATCAGGTGCAATCATCAGAAACGGTACAGCCGTTGTAATTACATTGGGTTGCTGTGGACCAAGATCTTGTCCGTATGAAAAGTTGAACGCAAAACTAACTGCTAAAATCAACGTCAAAATAATCTTCATCTGTCGCATTTAAAAAAATTTGTCTGAAAAAATGGTTGCAAAAATAACGATTTTAATATATTGATATTGTTTAATTTCAAAAAAATGACTTAACGTGCACTATCTCAAAATAATAACCTTGTTCGATGTTTGTGCGAAACTATCCTTTTCACCGCTAAATTTCACTGTATAAGGATAGATTCCACTGGTGAGTTTCATCCCATTCTGGTTAGTCCCATTCCAGTATACCTGTATTGGTTGGCCCCAATTTTCAGCAACAGACAGATCAAAGTGTTTTACAGGCTGACCTGTGATGGTATAGACATCTATCTGTATATCCATCCTTCCATTACCTGGTTCAGGCCTGAAAGTGAAAGTAGTCCCATCCATAAACGGATTCGGAAAAGTATAAACATTTGTCACGTCAATTGTTGCCTGGTCAAAGACATAAAAGATAATCGTTTTCTCGGAAGAGTTATTAAACATATCCCAGGCCCTGATCGTCAATGTATGGCGACCAATAGAGAGGTTGGATAATGGATAGGCCGCAGACCCTGCCTGAAATTGGTTTGATAATGGAGTATAGTAGGGATTGAGCACTATAGCTCTTGACCAGTCATCATCAATAGCAGCAAGGATCTCATGTCCCAGGCCCAATCCCACATGGTTGATCCCGTCTTCATCGAAAAGATCAATCAGCAGTAATGGGGTGAAACCGATTCTTCCGCCCGAAATAAAGTCTCTTGTGTCAAGATAGATGGAGATATCAGGGCCTTGATTATCAGGATTGACTGACGGATCCTTCCCTCCGATAATCACGTTATCATCATAACCATTTCCATCCGAAGTAGAGGAACAGGCGTAATAGCTTATCTTTCCAAAACCGAAGTAAGGAGAGATCTCTTGCGGCACAACGAATGAGAACGAAAAATCTCCATTTTCTATCGTAGCCGGTCCATCACTTAACAGTTCATTCTGAAGTTTAAAATACTCTTTGTAACTCTTCGACTGGTTGGCCAGGGTCCGGTAAGTTACCGGCTTGTCGAATACCTTTGCGTTAAGTGTCCCATTGAATCCAACAGCTTTGTTCCCTGACTGATCTCTCACCTCACCTGTAACCGATACAACCGACAACCCCTGTAATGTATCCGGATTGGCATCCACAGGTTTTCCATTGATGGTGGTGGTGACTATATTATATTCCGGAAAAGCAATCGACTGAGCCGGATCACCCAGCAGGACAAAATTCCGGATGTTTTTATTGTTGTTATTGTTGTTTTTAGAGATCCGCAGTAAATCTCCCATCTTCAGGTACTCTCCATTCTCATCCCGGTTCATCAGATTCCTGAAAAAAGAGGTGTCGAGTTTGAAGTTGGAAGTAGCCAATGCAAGACGTGTTGTTGTATAGATTGCAATTGCACCGGCTTCAGGTTTTACGATAACCATCTCTCCGGCGCTAAAACGCTCAGGATTATCAAACCGGCTGAATTCACATGTAGCAGTGATAAAAACAGGTAACTTATCTGCATTCGTCCACCCTTCTATATCAGGGATGGTTAAGACCTTTTCGCCACTCCAGGCGTCTTCACCCCCATGGCCTGTATAATTCAGTATCAGATTTCCATCTTTAACAGCTTTATTGATAGCCATATTCACCGTGGGATAACGCGGTCCGGAGGGTGTATTGACCAACTGATAGGCATCCAAATATATCTTGTTGACATTAAATACAGGATATTTGGATTCTACAATATCGCATAATTCTTCCGCCTGGTGCAGATGAAGGTTTGTATCTTCATCATCGGCAATGAAAGTCATTCGGTTTCTCCAGGACGATTGAATCGTATCATTCTTTTGTGCATAATGGATGATTTTGCTCACCACGGCTTCCGCCTGTTCCTGTTCAGATACCGGGAAACGCCCCATTCCCAGGTTTAACTTTCCGGCTGATCCTTGTCCGTCATCTTCTCCCATGATCCCAAAGTAATCATCAGTCACAAACGTTGCAATGAATTTAAAAGACTCGTCCGACTGGAAGGTAGGGACAAAATTGGTGTTATTAGGAATACGGTCTTTATAATCATAGGAACCATCACCGAAGAGCAGAATATATTTTGGTTTATCCGTTTCTGGCGCTCGCAGATATAACATTCGGATGAAGTCCCGAATCGCCGTCGGATCGGCCTGGCCAGAAGCAAATTCGGTGAAGATCTTCTCCGTTTCGGCAACCACGACAGACATTCCGGTGGATGTCCGGTGGAAATCTGCCAATTGCTCTGCTTTCTCAATAAACGTTGGGTGGGCAATGATGATCAGCTTGGCAGGCTGTGTGGCATGGAGGTTCTGATTGGCGACAGGTCCGACCGGCAATACGGAATGGAAATCTGATCCGTCAAAAGCAATGAATTCCACCAGGTCCGGAGTGGGGAAAATAAACTGATAGGAACTGTCCGCCAACGACCATATCCCCTGTACTGATAAGATTTGTCCCGGGTCGGAAATATTCCATATCGTCATATTTGAAGGAGAATCCTGGAGGATGAATTTTGTTAATCTGTTTTCACCAATGTTATTAGGATCCCGGAAGGTGAGTTGAGGAGCAACCCACTTCAGGTGACGCTGTGCAACCATCTCGATGTAGTTCAACCAGGCTTGTGAGCCTGATGTAGGAAGTTCATAAACAAGTTTGATGGTTGTATGATCCTGATTCAGGGTGCTAACGGTTTCCCACAATTTGGGCCTCGCGAAAACACTGGTCGACTGTGGGTTTGTATAATCCAGGGTAAACTGGTCAATTAAGTCGTCGTCTCGATACACATACATTGTACTGATATTCGGTGAGCGGGCCACCGCAAAGGTATTTATACTGGCAGGTATGGTCGTAACCACATTCGGGAAATAGAAAGGAAATTCCCATTCGCTCGTTAATTCATTGAACTCTTCACCAACCCAAATTTTTCCGGACCGAATCAGATTTCGCTCATCAACATCATGAAAGAGATGGTCAGTAAATCTTGCTGTTGTATAATTCTCCGTTGTATCGAGGTAACTAACCGGAAGAACTCGTTTCCCCGGCCCAAAGTCTGTTGTAATAAAATAAAAGGTGAAATCGGAATAGATATTCATTTTGTGGGAGAAAGTCTTACTGGCTTCGTCAAAATTCCAGGCATCCGCCTTTTCTCCATAAAAAATAAAGTAATCGCCCGGATTAAACTGACCATCCCCGCCATCGATTACGATGATTGAATTTTCGAGGAGATCATCGATCCGGGTTTGGTTGTTCGCTTCCGGAAGCATACCTCCCCCGTTTCCATAGAGGCGGATATCGGTTGGATTGAATGAAGAAGGATCCATTCCCAATTGTACCAGATCATCATATGTTACTTCGTGGATTCCCGTTTGATTTACAGCTATCTTATACCAGTTACCGGTAGCGAGCACCGATTGATCTGCAAAGCCATTACCGGCCAATCCAAGGACTGGTAATATGAGGAAGATAAGTAAGTAGAGTCTGGTCATAGTTCCTCGCTTTTAGGTATGCAATAATATTAGTTAACGGATCACAACGAGCTTTGCAGTTGCATGATTGATGGATCCATCAGGTAGTTTTAAGATAGCGCGATAGACATAGGTTCCTGTACAAACTTTCCGGCCGGTGTCACCTGTCCCATCCCAAACGATCGGATTCACACGGTATCCGGTGACAAATTGTGTCTCTTTGATGGTGCGGATATGCTTTCCAAATATCGTGTAGATCCGGATCTCAATCTCCATGTTCGTGTTCGATTGATTGGTCTCAAAAGAGAAGGTGGTCTTTTCCTGAAAGGGATTCGGGTAATTATATAAATGATCCAGGATAAACTCCTGTGAGTTCACGACCACGAAACTGATTACTGCTTCAGATGAGTTGTTGAAGACATCCCAAACCTTCAGTCTGATGGTGTGCCGTCCTTCCGGCACATTAAAGTAAGGAAAGGTAATCCAGCCGCTCTGATAGGTGTCCAGATCTGCAACATAATAGTCGTTCAGGATCTGTGGTTTTCGCGTCTCCTCATCAAGCACAGCTGTGATGTCATGTCCGATCCCGTTGCCAACTGTATTGATCCCCGATTCATCTGTAACATATGCCAGTAACACCGGATTCTGATTTGTTATCCCGCCGGGAATAAATTCTGTATCGTTCATATATAGTGTGATGGTCGGTCCCTCGTCATCAACGATTGAAAGTGGATTAAATCCTCCAACAACGATTGAGTTATCGAAACCATTAGCATCAGTAGTAGCGTTTCGGGCATAATAACTTATTTTACCCTCTCCATACTTGTAGGCGATATCTTTGGGTACAATGAAATCAAAACTGAACTGCCCCTCTGTCACTTGAACTTTCCCCTTGTATATCTGGTTTTTCTGAACAAAAAATTCGATCGGTATATCCCCGTCATTTCCAAGTGTCATGATCTCTGATGGCTTGTCAAAAACTGTTGGAAAAACAAGACCGTTAAAATCTTCAGCAAGTTGTCCATTATCAAACCGAACCTCTCCTGAGATTGTGATCTCAGATAATGCCATCAGCGTATCACTGGAAATTGAGGTCGTGACCACATTGATCTTTGGATAGGCCATCTTCAGTGCCGGATCTCCAAGTAATACGAATTTTCTTGTGTTTGCTGATGAAGAGGTGTTGTTCTTGGCTTCCAGGATCAGGTCTCCCATGCGCAGGTACTCTCCATCGACTTTATTGAAGGCTACATTGTAAAAATTTGTTGCCAGGGCAAAGTTGCTCCCTGCAAAAGTGGGGCGGGTGGTGGTAAACAATGCGATCCCCCCGCCGTTTGGATTCAGAAATACCCACTCACCGGCTGAAATCCGCTCAGGGTCGTCATACCGGCTAAACTCACAGGTAGCCGTAACAAAAACCGGCATGTTGTCTATGTTAGTCCAGGCCCTGATGTCCGGAACCTCCAGCACACGTTCATGAGCCCAGCCTAATTCGCCTCCGTGTCCCGTATAATTGACAATCAACGCTCCTTTATCCATTCGTTTAGTGATGGCTTCATTGACTTCAGGTGCACGTTGTCCACCGGGGGTTGAGATCTGCTTGTACGCATCCAGGTAGATCTTGTCTATGTTATAGACCGGATGTTGGGCAGAAATCATATCCGTGAGGTCTTCTACCTGGTTCATATGTAGATTGCCGTCACCATCATCAGCAACAAAACAGGCTACGTTCCGCCAATCATTTTTAACAGAATCACTGTTAGAACAATAGTGAAGGATCTTATCCACAGCCTGCGTCGCTTCTGTAATATTCATGACCGGCAACCGGCCGACACCCAGGTCGAGACTTCCACCTGTTCCCTGTCCTTCATTTTCATCCAGCAGTGCGAAGAAATCATCCGTTACATAGGAATCAATCGGGTCAAGTGATTCGGGAGATTCATATGTAATGACAAAATTGGTGTTATTCTCTTCCCGGTTCTTATAATCGTATGATGCATCTCCAAACAGCAACAGGTATTTAGGCTCATCTCCTGCAGGAGCCCTGTCATACATCATCCGGATGAAATCACGAATCGCAGATAGATCCTGTGCCCCGGAAGAGAACTCATTAAATACTTTTTGCGGCGTGGTAATCAGCACATCCATTCCGTTTTTTTCGCGGTGAAATTGTGCCAGGCGATCTGCCTGACTAACAAAGGCAGGGTGAGAGACAATAACATAATCGTAGTTCCCTGCACCGTGCAGATCCTGGTTCTCCACATGACCGATATATTCAGGTTTCAGATAACCTGATCCGTCAAATGCAATAAACTCTGTCAACGTATCTGTCGGGATTCTGAACGTACATATGTTGCCAATAAAACTGTGCTGGATATCAAGCACGTTCCCCGGATCGCTCACATCCCAGATAAATACCTTTTGCCCCTGTGTGGAGAGGTGGAATTCTGAGATCTGGCCACTTCCTCCGGATTTAACAGATCTGAAACTCATCTGGCTACCACTCATGGAAAGATTTCTCATCACGTTAATTTCCAGGTAGTTCAAATATCCTGTAGCTGAAATATTGGATTTGTTGTACGTCAGTTGAATATCGATCATTGGTTTCGAAACGTCAAGGCTGCCCTGCTCAATTTTTTGTCTTGCATAGGTAGCCAGAAATTCTCCGGAAACCTGAGGAATAGAGACATTGAAAAGAGATCCACCGTTTACGGAGACATTAAATCCACTTGCACCACTAGTCGACCGTGCTGCCAGGAAGGCTGTTACATACACAGGTGAAGCCAGATCCAGATTAGGAAATGCAAACGAATAATTACGCGTCAGGGTAACATCAAAGTATTCCGTATCAAACCATTCCCGTCCCGATTTGATCAGGTTAATATCGTCCTTTTCATAATAAGCATAATCGTTAAACCGCGTGATGGTGTGAGTCGGGGGCTGAGAAGTACTGGTTTCCTGAGTCAATCGCTTACCGTTTGTTCCGCCGAAAGTCAGAAAATAGAATGTGTAATCTGAATAGATATTTTTTCGATGCTTGAATAATCCGTCGACAGGGTTATAATTCCAGACAGTCTGCCCCTCTCCGTAGAAGAGGATGTAATCGCCCTGGTTAAACTGGCCATCCTCTTCACCGATCACCAGGAGAGATAACTCCCGCAGGTCGTCAATGCGGGGAGCGCTGTTGGCTTCAGGGAGCATCCCACCACCATTCCCGTGAATTTGAATCGTCCTTGGATCTATCAATGACGGATCAATATCTGAATTGATTAAATCATCATACGAGAGCATGTGGACCCCATTGGAGGAGGTGGCAAACTTATACCATAGTCCGTTTGCCAGGACAGAATGTTCTGTATACGAATTCAAGGAGCGTGGCGAGGCAATGCTATCGGTTACACTTAATGTATATGATAGTTTGAACGAAACCACCTTTTCAATCATTCCACTCATCGGGTCTCTTCTGAAAGGTAAAAACAAGATCTCAAGAAAAGGCTTCTTCCGCTGCAAAACGATCTCTGCTTCAGGCTGAATAACCACCGGAATCTCCAACACATCTTCAATAGCAAGTATTTCCAATGGAGTCAGTTGTTGATAAACCAGAGAAGATAAGGTTATCTCCTGAACTTTCAGGTTCAGATCCCGCAGTTGCGATTTGTAGAAATAGATTGGGAGTCTGCCTGTTGCATCTGCCATTCCCGAACCGGAAAAAGAGAGCATCATGATAAATTCCCCCGGGCTCGCTTCTATTCTTTCAACAGGATGCCATTGCAACGTTTCCTGAATTGAAACCTCAGGTATTGCATGGTTTCCCGGTTCCTGTGCACGAATGGTAACCGTACTGAAAAGCAGAACGAAAATCAAATAAATAGTCTGGTATCTATTCATATATCTATTCTTCAATATACATGATGGATAAAGAACGATTTTTCCAACACCATATTGCCACACCAAAATCATATATTTTCAATCTGGCAGTTTCCCACAATAACCTGTCTCTTTTTTTCGTATTATTGTCGTCCAAAAATGCAGGATCTTCTATATATATAGACCCGGAATGGTAAAAAAAGTTGTCTATACCTGTTTATTTCTTACCTTGATTGTGGGAGCAAAATTGTCTGCCCAGGATCCTCAGTTTTCACAATTCTATGCTAACCCATTGTATCTGAATCCTGCATTAACGGGAGCCCCGATCTGCCCCCGCCTTATCGCTAACTATCGAAACCAGTGGCCATCAGTGGAAAATGCTTTCATCACCTACAATGCATCATACGATCAATATGTTGAGTTTCTTCACGGCGGAGTGGGACTGCTATTTACTGCTGACAGAGCTGGTAGTGGCAATCTCAACACAACGATGATCAGCTTGTTATACACATATAAGTTCAATATTACCAGCCGGATCTATGCGAGTGCCGGGGTACAGGTCGGTTATTATCAGCGAAGGCTTGTTTGGGAGAATCTTTTGTTTGAGGATATGATCGATCCGCAGAGTGGATTTGTCCTTCCTACTTCTGAGAAGCAACCGGATCAATCCAGGGTGGGTGTTCCTGATTTCTCCGCCGGCATCTTTATCGGATATGAAGACATCATTTATGGTGGCCTTTCCGTATCACATTTGACACAGCCTGACATTGGTTTTTACTCAGATAACACGTCCCAGTTATATATGAAGATCACCGTCCATGCCGGATCCGTAATTAACCTTAGAAAAGGGGGAGAATACGATGAGGATAAAGAGTTCTCGATCTCGCCGAATATTCTCTATCAACAGCAGTTCAAGTATCATCAGCTGAATGTAGGTTTCTATCTTACGTTTGATCCGATCATTGGAGGGTTATGGTTCCGGCATAACTTCGAAAATGCCGATGCGGTAATTCCTTTTATTGGGATTCACTACAAAAACCTGCGTGTAGGATACAGTTATGATATCACCCTAAGTAATCTGAAAGGCGCATCAGGCGGGGCTCACGAAGTATCTGCATCCTGGCAATTCCCCTGCATTGAAAAAAGAAGACGGATCAGAGCAATAAAATGTCCCAGATTTTAGTTATATATATCACATTTTGGGAGATTTTACTATTTTTGCCAAGTAATTTCATGAAAAAGTAACAATAATCACATGAAACTTCAACGAATTTTTCAATTCAGTATCCTGATTGTTGCTGTTTTGAGTATGGTTTCCTGTAAGAAAGAGACCTCCAGTACAACTGGCTGGGCTTACAATGATCCCAAGAACGGGGGATTTGAAGTCAGCTCTTTTCAGCAACAGCAAACCGGTCCGGGACTGGTTTTCATTGAGGGTGGAACATACACCATGGGGCAAACCCAGGATGATGTGATGTACGAATGGAATAATCAACCCCGGCGTGTCACTGTCGCCAGCTTCTACCTGGATGAAATAGAGGTGCGTAACCTGGACTATCTTGAATACCTCTACTGGCTCCACAGAGTCTATAGTGCCGACTACCCGGGAGTTTATCGGAAAGCGCTGCCCGACACACTTGTCTGGCGGAACAAACTGGCTTACAACGAACCACTGGTTGAGTATTACTTCCGCCATCCGGCATACCGCAACTATCCCGTTGTCGGTATTACCTGGATCCAGGCAGGCGATTACTGTTCATGGAGAACTGACCGGGTCAATGAGATGCTGCTGATCAAAAAAGGCATTCTGGCAATGGACCCCGCCCAGAAAAACGAAAACAACTTCAACACAGAAGCATACCTGGCCGGACAGTATGAAGGGCTGGTCGACAAACCAATGCCAGACCTGAATCCAACCGGAACCGGTACCCGGAAAGTGAAAATGGAAGATGGAATCATGCTTCCCAAATATCGCCTTCCTACCGAAGCCGAATGGGAGTATGCTGCCCTTGGTCTGATTGGAAACACACTGTATGAACGAGTCGTTGAAAGAAAGAACTACCCCTGGAACGGCAACTATGTACGTACCAGCGAATCAAGATATTATGGAAGTTTCATGGATAACTTCAAAAGAGGAAGAGGAGACTATATGGGCGTGGCCGGAAACCTGAATGATGGTGCCGATATCCCCGCTCCATGCGGCTCATACTTCCCCAACGATTATGGCTTGTATAACATGGGTGGTAATGTGAGCGAATGGGTACTTGATGTATATCGTCCTCTCAACTCCTATTATGTAGCCGGATTAAGGCCTTTTCGTGGGAATGTATTCATGACCCAGGTGACTGATGAAGAGGGTTACCTGGCTGAGAAAGACAGTCTGGGGCGGATGAAGTACCGTCAGGTTTCTCCGGCGGAAGCAGCTAACCGGAAAAACTATCGCTCATCCGATGTGATTAACTACCTGGATGGTGATTATGAATCGTTGATCAATGAAGAAGATTGGACGAAAGAGCCCGACAGCCTCTCCACTAATCTGATGTATCAGTATGGTGTCACATCATTGATCACCGACAGGGCCAGGGTCTATAAAGGCGCATCCTGGAAAGATCCTGCCTACTATCTGAGCCCAAGCACCCGTCGTTTCCTTGACGAAGGAGAAGCCACCGATGCCATTGGTTTCCGTTGTGCTATGACACGGGTTGGCGGTGAATATCCAAAATAAAGAGAGCTGTTGACAGCTTTCTCCTATGATTGAAAACCTATACAGGATCTTTCAGAAACATCCGGTCATCACCACAGATAGCCGGAAAGTATCTCCCGAATCCATCTTCTTTGCGTTAAAAGGTGAAAACTTCAATGGGAACAGGTTTGCAGATAATGCGCTGCAAGAGGGTGCTGCCTATGTTGTTGTTGATGAACCAGCCAGTGGAAAAGATGATCGATACCTGCTGACAAAAGATGTTTTATCTACGCTACAGGAACTGGCTCAATATCATCGCGAAAAACTGGCTATCCCGATTATTGCTATCACCGGCAGCAATGGAAAAACCACTACCAAAGAGTTGATTCATGCCACCCTGTCTCAAAACTATCGCACCTACTCCACTTCCGGCAATCTGAACAACCATATAGGTGTACCTTTGACTCTTCTCTCCATTCAACCGGATACGGAGATCGCTGTTGTGGAGATGGGGGCGAATCATTCCGGAGAGATCGCATTCCTCTGCAACATGGCCAGGCCAACCCACGGATTGATCACCAACATCGGGAAAGCGCACCTGGAAGGATTTGGTAGCCTTGAAGGAGTCGTGCATGCTAAAACTGAACTCTATGACTTCCTGAGAAAGGGAGACGGAACCGTTTTCATCAATATAGAAGACTCCCTCCTCATGGATCATGCAGATGGCTTAACCAAAATAACTTATGGATTCAATCCCGAAGCGGGTGTCTCCGGAAATGTGATACCCGGTTCTGATTGCCTTGAGTTAGAGCTGATAATCAATAATCCAATAAGCCAGTTGATCAATTCAAACCTCTTTGGAATGTACAATGCATTGAATATCCTGGCGGCTGCTTCTGTCGGGGATTATTTCGACATTCCGGCTAACATGATTGCGTCAGCTATGAATGCATACCGGCCAGACAATAACCGATCTCAGATTAAGAAGACAGAACGGAATCTGCTGATTCTTGACGCATACAACGCCAACCCCAGCAGCATGTCGCTGGTATTAAAGGAATTTACGGGAACCATCGGCTCCAGGAAGATGGCCATCCTGGGCGATATGCTGGAGATTGGCGCCAATGCTGATGAAGAGCATCAAAAGATCCTGATTCTCCTGGAGGAGTTGGACTTCTCTCAAGTCATTCTGGTTGGGCCTGTTTTTTCACAACTTAATACCAACCCCGACTGGAAATGTTTTGAAACCAGCGAATTGGCTAAAGAGTGGATTCTAAGAAATACTATTGAAAATAAAACTATTCTGCTTAAAGGCTCCCGAGCCATCCGACTGGAAGAGATCGTGGAATCCTTATAGTAACAATATGCAGATGCCGGATACCGGATGCCGGATGCCGGATACCAGATAAGAGTAGCGAATAGCAAGAAGCGAAAAGCGAGTAGCGAGAACCGAGATCCTAGATACAAATGGCAATATTGGCAATAATTAGATGAAACCAAACCTATACTATATCGTTGGCCTTATGTCCGGCACTTCACTCGACGGACTTGATATCGCTCATTGCCGGTTTGAACTGGTGAATAATTCCTGGCATTATCATATTTTGCAAGCAGAAACTATCCCCTACTCCGATTCCTGGCAGGAACGACTTGCCAGGATTGACTTAGCGAATGCGGAGGAATTCGCAAGAACTGACAGCGATGCCGGATACCTGTTCGGGAAACTGACTCGTGAGTTCATCAACAAGCATCAGCTTGAACCGGATTTCATTGCCAGTCATGGTCAAACCATTTTTCATCAACCGGAGAGCGGGTTCACCACACAAATCGGAAAAGGGGCGGCCATTGCTGCGGCTACCGGGATTCCTGTTGTTTGTGATTTCCGTTCTACAGATGTTGCATGGGGCGGACAGGGCGCTCCATTGGTTCCCATAGGCGATAAACTCCTTTTCCCGGATTACGACTATTGCCTGAACCTGGGTGGGATCGCCAACATCTCATATGATAAAGATGGTGTCCGGATCGCTTATGACATCTGTCCGGTCAATATGGCGCTTAACACATTGGCAAAGAAAATGAACCTGCCGTATGATCGTGACGGCAAGCTTGCATCTGAAGGAACGATTCGCCCTCAACTTCTCGATCAATTAAATCAGCTGCCTTATTATCATCAACAACCACCAAAATCCCTGGGGAAAGAGTGGGTGGAGTTGAATATCACTCCTCTTTTAGCTCCACTTATCCGGGATCCGGAACCGGAGCAAAGCGGAGTTCGGCGAAGCCAATCCGGAATCCGGGATCTTCTTCATACCTTTTGTGAGCATATCGCAATCCAGATAAAGAAAAACAGCGGAGATGACCGAGTAAAAAAACTACTCATTACCGGAGGGGGAGCGTTGAATGAATACCTGATCGAACGAATCCGGAATCATGCCTCTCCGCAGGTTATCATTCCGGATCTTCAGACCATCCAGTTCAAAGAGGCCCTGATTTTTGCTTTCCTCGGATTGCTTCGCTGGCGAAATGAGGTCAACTGCCTCGCATCTGTGACAGGTGCAAAAAAAGATACTATAGGCGGAGCGATCTATTTATAACCGCTAAAAATTGATTATCTTTGTATAGCCTTTTCCCTGGTTACCTGATTAATGGGAAAAACCTTATGACAGTAACAACAATTGATCTCTTCAATATCCTAAAGGGGAAGATCGGAGAGAGGGAGGCAAAGACACTGGTTGAATTTGTTGAAATTCACGTGGAGAAGAAATTCGAAGAACGAATGAACGAAATCGCTTCAAAAGAGGACATCTTACTGGTAAAAAAAGACCTCTTTCAGGTAAAAGCTGATATGATCAAATGGATGTTCATTTTTTGGGTGGGGCAGGTCAGTGTTACCGTAGGCCTTATTTTGCTCGTTATCAAATGAACTATTCCAAAACCTTAAGCTGGTTGTATGAGCAGCTCCCCATGTATCAACGAATTGGAGCCGCAGCCTACAAAGCCAACCTCGACAATACCATTTCCCTTTGCAACCTGCTTAAAAATCCTCAAAATCATTTTCCTTCGATTCATATAGCCGGCACCAATGGAAAAGGGAGTGTTGCTCACATGCTGGCATCGATCCTGCAGGAACATGGGCTCAAAACAGGCCTTTACACCTCCCCACATTTCAAAAATTTTCGCGAACGGATAAGGATCGATGGTCATATGATCCCTAAAGAGGAAGTAACCCAATTCGTTGAGAAATACCTGACTGCGTTTGAACAAATTCAACTCAGCTTTTTTGAAATGACAGCCGGAATGGCTTTTGAACAATTCAGCCAAGAGTGTGTTGACATCGCAGTGATCGAGGTAGGCATGGGTGGAAGATTAGACTCGACAAACATCATCAAGCCACTGCTTACGGTGATCACAAATATAAGTTACGACCATCAGCAATTTCTGGGTGATACCCTGCAGAAAATCGCAATCGAAAAAGCCGGGATCATGAAGAAGGGAATTCCAGTTGTTATCGGCGAAACCCAACCGGAAATGGAAAAGTTATTCCGTGAGCATGCAACTTGTGTCGGTTGCCCAATTACATTTGCAGACCAGCATATTAAATCCGAAATCCGAAATCCGAAATCCGAAATCTACGACTCCATCCCAGCAAATTACCAACAAAAAAACCAGACCACTACATTAGGCGTTATCCGTCAATTAATTTCCATGGGATTTTCGATCACTGAGGATGAAATCCGTCGTGGGATGGAACAAGTGGTCGCTAATACAGGTTTTCTTGGACGCTGGCAGGTTCTTCAGGAAAAACCGCTGATCATTTGTGATGCCGGCCATAATGAAGCAGGGATCACAGAAGTTGTACGGCAAATCAGCCAGACACCGCATCAGCGTCTTCATATCGTATTCGGAATGGTCAACGATAAGTTGGCATCAACTATCCTGCAACTTTTACCCCGGGAAGCTACATATTATTT
>JACNKI010000168.1:16128-17421 GCA_014382125.1 Bacteroidota bacterium
TCACTACTTCACTACCTCGTTTTTCCGGCCAAAGCAATGAAAAAATCACCGCCATCGTGAATGCAAATACAAAACTGGCGAGACGTTCAGAAATCCCGGTGTCGGATTCAAACAGATTCTTCCAGATAATCGTACCAACTGTTCCACAAACCAGGGAAGCGTAGATTCCGGCCCGGGAGACCCGCTTCCAGAATAATACCAGCAACAGCGCAGGCCCAAAACTGGAGCCAATACCAGACCAGGCATAGGAAACCAGGCCATAGACAGTATCCGTCAACGTAAGTGCCAGGATAAATGCTGAAAGCCCGACAACAAGTGTCAGGAATTTATTGAGCCACAGTTTCTGCCTGTTCGACATGATGGCCCGGCGCAGCTTGCTAACAATATCTTCCTCAATAGATGCGGATGAAACGGTGAGCTCAGTGGCTGCTGTCGACATCATAGCAGAGATGACGCCTGACAATAGGAATCCCGCCAGGATGGGATTAACCAGGGTCATTACCATCACAGGCAGGATTTTCTCGGAATCTGCGGCCAATTTTGCAGATTCATGTCCGAGGTACCCCTGTTGGACGAAAGCAATCCCAAACAGTCCGATCATGATGGCTCCGGCATAGGCAAACAAAGTCCAGATTGTAGCAATCCATTTGGCTTTCCTGACATCACGATCGTTCCGGATAGCCATCATCCGGGTTAATAGTTGCGGTTGCCCGGTATAGCCCAGGGCCCAACTCAAACCGCTCAGGATGAACAAGACCGCCGTAAACCCGGTTTTGCCTTCTGTCAGGGAGAGGAATGCCGGATTGGCTGCCTCGATGCTTTGAATCAGGTTCATGTTGTATGACTCCGCCACAAATAATGCGATGATCGGAAATACCACAAGGGTAATTATCATCAGGATCGATTGGAATACATCTGTGACTACAACAGCAATAAACCCTCCCATCATGCAGTAGACGATAACCACAACAGAACCGATAATCACCCCCCACATGGGATCCATCCCGAAAGTCTTTTGGAGTACTTTCCCTGAACCACTGAACTGGGCAGCAATATAAAAAAGAAAGAAAAAAACAACGATCAGGGCAGAGATAAGACTGATATTCCGCCCGGCTCCGGGAAATTTTCTGGCAAGCAGACTTGAAACAGTCATGGCACCTGTTTTTTCAGTCTCCCTGCGTAACCGTTTGGCCATCACTTGCCAGATGAAGAGAATTCCGATCACACATCCCAGCGCCACCCAGATCGACCCGATTCCTTCTGCATAAGCATGACCGGTTAGTCCCAGAAGCA
>JACNKI010000055.1 GCA_014382125.1 Bacteroidota bacterium
GATAATCCAAATGACGACTTGTCAAAGAAACTTAACTCCACGGTCGGGCGTGGGAATATTCCGGGGACCATTGTCTTTGCCATTACTGAAGACAAAGACGGGGAGATCTGGATCGGAACGGAGAAAGGGGTAGCTGTATTTTATAGTCCGGAGAATGTTTTCACTGGTCAGAATTTTGATGCCCAGCGAATCCTGGTTGAATATGGCGGATATTACCAGTATCTCCTGGAAAACGAGATTGTCACCGCCATCGCTGTAGATGGATCCAACCGCAAATGGATTGGTACCGATCGGAGTGGGGTATTTCTTTTTTCTGAAGACGGAACCCAGGAGATTCATCATTTCACGGAAGACAACAGTGCGTTATTCTCTAACCGGATTACCAGTCTGACCATCAATGCCAACGGTGATGTTTTTATGGGTACAGATAAAGGGGTGATCTCTTATCGCGGAAGTGCCACTGAAGGAGGCGAGATCCACGAAGATGTTTATGCATTCCCAAATCCGGTGAAAAATGGGTATGATGGATACATTGGGATCAAGGGGCTGGTAACCAACGCCCAGATACGTATAACCGATGTCGGCGGCCGGATTGTCTATTCAACAAAAGCGGAAGGCGGACAGGCCATATGGAACGGGAGAAACCTGAGTGGAAAACGAGTGAAATCCGGTGTCTACCTGGTCTTTTCCAGCGATGAAAAAGGGAAAGAGAAAGTGGTGACTAAAATTCTTTTCATCAACTGATGTTGTATAAAACCCGGGGGATCGTTCTCCATTCCATCAAGTATTCGGAAACCAGTTTAATCGTAAAAGCCTATACGGAGACCTTCGGCTTACAGTCATACCTGTTGAAAGGTGCACGAAGTCCGAAATCAAAGATCAGGCCTGTTCTTTTCCAGCCATTAACCCTTCTTGACCTGGTTGTATACAACAAGGAAAAATCAACGTTACATTCGATTAAGGAGGTGAAGCCGGCAGCTCATTTTCACTCTATTCCATCAGATATCCGAAAAAGTTCCATTGTTCTGTTTCTTGCCGAACTGATCTATAAATCGATCCGGGAAGAGGAGCCAAATAGTGCGTTGTTCGAGTTTTTATGGCATTCTCTCCTTCTGCTGGAAAATATTGAAGAACCTTTTTCCAGTTTCCACCTCCTCTTTGCGATTAAATTAAGTCGATATCTGGGCTTTCAACCCCAACAAAACCGGAGCGAATATAACCGTTTCTTTCATCTGCGGGAAGGCTCGTTTCAATCCGTTTTCAACACTCACGATGATTGTATGGATGAAACCCAGAGCGTCTGGCTTTTCCGGTTGATGAAAACCGATCTGGATCAGCTCTCCCTACTTAACATCCCCGCAAAAATACGAAATCCGCTACTTGACAAGATCCTTGTCTACTATCAATCTCACCTTCCTGGTCGGATTACATTCCGTTCCCATGAGGTCTTGCATACAGTCCTTGCGTGATACGTTGATTCCTCTCTTTTCCGTATCTTTGCGTAAATTCTTTGCCATGGACCAAAAGCTGTCAGAACAGGAACAGACCCGAAGAGATTCATTACAAGAGCTGGTTAAGCTCGGAATCAATCCCTTTCCACCGGAAAGCTTTGAAGTAAATATTACCTCGGCAGAGATCAAACAGAATTTTCCTGACGACAATACCTTATATCAGAATATCAGTATCGCCGGGCGGATTATGAGCCGGCGAATAATGGGAGCTGCATCTTTTGCTGAGATACAAGATGAAACAGGGCGGATCCAGATCTACCTCAGACGTGATGAAATCTGTCCGGATGAGGACAAGATCCTGTATAATACTATTTTTAAAAGACATCTAGACATTGGAGATATCATTGGGATTACCGGATTTGTATTTATCACCAAGATGGGTGAGATTACTATCCACGTGAGATCTCTGAAACTCCTTTGTAAATCACTCAGACCACTTCCCATTGTTAAGGAGAAAGACGATGCCGTTTATGATGCCTTTACGGATCCCGAGCTGAGGTACCGGCAACGCTATGTCGATCTGATCGTAAATCCTCATGTCCGTGAGGTCTTTATCAAACGGGCACAACTGATCAATTCGATGCGCAGTTTTCTTGACTCCAAAAACTACCTGGAGGTGGAGACCCCGGTTCTGCAGCCACTTTATGGGGGCGCTGCAGCCAGGCCTTTTAAAACCCACCACAACTCCCTGGATATGACTCTCTATCTCAGGATTGCCAATGAGCTTTATTTGAAAAAACTGATCGTAGGCGGATATCCGGGAGTTTATGAGTTTGGTAAAGATTTCCGGAATGAAGGGATGGGCCGTTATCATAACCCGGAGTTTACACAGATGGAGCTTTATGTAGCTTATAAAGACTACCAGTGGATGATGGAACTGGTGGAGGAGATGATAGAACGGATTGCGGTGGATCTGCATGGCAAGACAGATGTCCAGGTTGGTGATCAACTGATCGACTTCAAGCGCCCCTGGAAGCGATTCACCATGTATGAAGTCATTCAGCAATTCACCGGGACAGATATCTCTGAAATGGATGAAGAGGCGTTACGAGATACAGCCAAACAGCTAAATGTATCTATTGATCCAACCATGGCTAAAGGAAAGATCATTGATGAGATTTTTGGTGAAAAATGCGAACCCAACCTGATCCAACCGACATTTATCACAGATTACCCTGTCGAAATGTCTCCATTGGCCAAAAAGCACCGCAATGAAGAGGGGCTTGCCGAACGGTTTGAGGCGATCTGCAACGGAAAAGAGTTGTGCAATGCATTCTCGGAATTGAATGATCCGATCGATCAGCGCGAGCGGTTCGAAGCTCAGCTTGAGCTTGGGAAACGCGGGGATAGCGAATCGATGATGCTGGATGAAGATTTCCTGAAAGCATTGGAATATGGGATGCCTCCTACCGCAGGACTGGGAGTTGGCATCGACCGGTTGGCGATGATCATGGCCAACCAGTCATCTATCCAGGATGTATTGTTTTTCCCGCAAATGCGGCCTGAAAAGCGAACTGTTACTGAATAAGGACCATCCGTTTGGATTGGACGTTATTCATAGTCCTCATAGTATATATGTAAATCCCACCCGGAACTTTTCGTCCTGATTGATCTACACCATCCCATGTTATTGCATGGTTTCCGGCCTGCATGAAAGCATCTACCAATGACATCACTCGTTTCCCGCGGACATCAAACACGTCGATGGTTACATGCTCCGGTTGAATAATTGTAAACGGAATAATGGTTGATTTCATCACCGGATTGGGATAGTTCTGACCCAACCGGCCTGAGACTCCGGCCAGGAGTTCTTGATTTCCTGTGAGAAGGCTGTCATTCACGGCAATGATCACCCGAATTGTCCCAA
>JACNKI010000176.1 GCA_014382125.1 Bacteroidota bacterium
AGACAATCAGGCTGGAATGTTAGTAGATAACAATTTTCAGGCTTTTTCGCTCTCCTTGGTTGGTTGTCAGGAAAAGCCAGTAAACGCCAGGGTTTAAAGCCTTTGCTGAAAGATGAAGCCGGTGTGTTCCGTTAGAGTGAAGCCTGTGCTCAATCAGTTTTGATACAGGTCGCCCGGAATGATCCACCGGTTTAGCGAAATGATCTTATCCTCAGGGAGATAAAAAGAGATGGTTGTTTTGTATGAAAATGGATTTGGGTAATTGCTCAAGGAAGATTAGGGCAGCAGAAAGTCAATTGATAGAGTCATTAAAAGTATGAAATAATTTTTAAATTAGTGGCGAATTAATATCACATCGAATTATGGAAAATATAACGATTTTAATTGACTATCTATCGAAGATTCTGGAAGCCATTGGAGTTATGATCATTGTGCTGGGAAGCATTTTTTTCCTGTTCAAATTCGCTGTCACGCTATTCAAAGAAGCCCCTGACAGATACAAATTATTGCGACAGGATCTCGGAAAAACGATCCTGCTGGGTCTGGAAATACTTGTGGCGGCTGATATTATCCACACGGTCATAACCGATCCAGAAATTTCCCAGGTGTTAGCTCTGGGTGTCATCGTACTGATCCGGACATTCCTAAGCCTTTCGCTTCAAGTAGAGTTGGAGGGTCGTTTCCCATGGCAGAAGATTAGTGTATGAATCCTGCTTCATAACTACAGGAAAATTCAGAAAAAAAACAAAATAATCAATTGCGTTTACTTGCATATTTTCCGACCAGCAACGCAACAATGATAGTCAGGTAAAGCTGTCCGGTTACACTGATCAGGATGGCTAACGACCTTGAAAATGATTGCAGGGGAACAATATCACCATACCCGGTTGTGGTCAACGTGATAAATCCGTAATAGAGATACTCTTGAAAATATAGAATTTCATCGTTGACATTATCTACCGATTTAAAATTGTAAAGAGCCGGATTGACCGATACAATGAATGCTACCATAATTGAAAAGACGATTCCAAGCATTAAATATCCGATGATCGCATCCATGATCACATTAAGATTCACATTGTCTGCTTTGGCAATTTTCCTGATAAAATGGAAGGTGAGGTAAGTGAAAAAGCAGAAGTTGATCCCTATGGAGATATATTCGAGCAGATCAAGGTTATAATGCGATGAAATCCATCCCATCGCGCTGGCAACCACAGCTATTAAAAAAATAGTCAACCGGCCTTTCCCCATAACCATGATGGTTGTCAGGAATAAGGCTGTGTATGCTATATTATACAGGATGTCGTGCCAGGCATTCGGGAGAATGGCGACGATAAACACCAGAAAAAACACCAGGAAGAGCAGGAGGTAATTCCAGAGTTCATTTTCCGGATTACCGAAAGTTTTTTTTAATACCATGGGGAAAAGATTTACGATGAGAGTTTTTTTCAACTGACTAAATTAAAACAAATCAGTAGCATGAAAAGAGAAACCCCCATCATCCTGATGGGGGTAACTCATCTTTTTAAACCATTGGTCTGGTTTCTCGCGGAGCAAGGGCGCCGCTTCTTTTTTCCATCGCTCGTGGCGTGGAAGTCTCATTAAATTTACATTCAATGTAAACTGATCAAATATACTACAAGAAGAGGAGAATTATTCAATTTTAACACTTTTTAAGAGTTATGTGAAAAACACAGCCTGACTGGAAATATCTGATCTGCATATTGCTTTTTCAACATTTAATTCTACCTTTGCACTCCCAATTTTGGGATACTCCTCTTTAACCCAGTTGGTTAAAAAGGATGAAAAATGATACTCCTCCTTAGCTCAGTTGGTTAGAGCATCTGACTGTTAATCAGAGGGTCGTTGGTTCGAGTCCAACAGGGGGAGCAGAATGAAAATGAAAGACGCTGTATATAAGTTTGTTATGGTGTCTTTTTTATTTTAGTTAAAACATGGTTAAAGTGGATAAGCCGACAATGTTGACCACCACAGGCCAACCGAATAGACCAGTTTAGATACATTATTATCAGACATATACGATGGTCAATTTAAATCGGCGTAGGGTGGTTAGAAGTTCCGGTTTTTCCAGTCCCGGAAGGATCAGTGTGGATGGGTGGTTCAAAACTAGTCATCGTAAGTGAATAACTCTTTGGATTAATTCAAGTAGAAATAGCTATTTTTGGATTGAACTTTGAAATAGCTTGATATGATCATACCCCTGAAAAGAACAATTCAGACAATCACTCTCTGTTTGCTATTTTTATTCCAAGGGCACTTATTAATGGCTCAGGACCTGGATCTGCGGGAGATCTGTACGATTGATTACCGGACAGATTTTGCTTCCTTGTTGGAAAAAAATAAGGACTCACTGTTCCCCTCTTCCTCCACGTTGGGTTCGGTGCACTTCTATCGTGGATTGAGTTTCCTGGAGAAAAACATGTATCCGGAAGCAATCCGGGATTTTAAGATCGCCCGTACAGATCCTACCGTGTCCCGAACGTTTTGCAATTTCTATATCGGGGTGACTTACATGAAGCTCAACATATCTGATTCCATCTTTGCGATCTGCAGTGAAGCGCTCAATGTCCCTGTCAGCCAGCTGAAAAATCCCGGTTTCTGGCAAAATGCTGAAATCACACAGGATCATATCTTCTCTGCCTACCTGATAGGTACCAATGAAGTAGTGAACCATACCACTACCGATACCAGTCTAATTGAAACCTGCCTGAAATTTGCTACACATGACCGTGATTTCCTGGAAGCATATATCAACTACGGATACTGGAATTTTCAATATGGCCACTACACGAAGACCATCGACCTCTATAAACATGCCCTGGATCTGGAACCTTCCTACGACTCGGCTATTATACTTTGTATGGGATATGTATATCGCCTTGCCGGAGATCCGGATCAGTCAATGAAATCTTATATCCTCCTGAAGTCAAAATACCCACGGTTTGCCGCCGGATTCAACAACAAGGGATGCCTCTATGCTTATATTGACCAGGATAACAAAGCGCTCAATACCCTGTCAATCGCCATCCGGAAAGACCCAAGATTGCTTGATGCCCGTTGTAATCGTGGGCTGGTTTACCTGAAATTGAAAAAATACCGGCGTGCTTTCGATGACTTTTCCGCTGCCATCCAGATCGATGTAAACTTTGCTGATGCCTACTATTACCGGGGCTTCACAAGGAAAGCTATGGGAGACTTGACAGGATCCATTCGGGACTATAGCAGGGCCATTCAGTTAAAGAAGTAACAATCGACTGTTAATAAAGTTTTTTTTACCCTCTACCTGTCATACTAATTTCAAAATATCTTTATGCCTTCATCTAACAGATCTTCATGCGAAGACCTCTTCTTTTGTATGCTCTCCTGGGATTTCTTTTGATTTCCTTTACATCATTCTCTCAAACTCAAGGTGTCTTAAGCAAAAAATGGTACGGCAACTGGTCGATCGGTGTCGGGGGAGGGCCAACAATATTCTATGGAGATTTGAATCCATACAGAATTGCTCCGGGTATATCAACGTTTGATGAAATCCGGTATGCCGGGTCTTTCTATCTGATCCGTCAGCTCAGCCATGTCTTTGCCCTGCGTGGACAGGCACTTTATGGTGAGATATACAGTGTCAGAAAGAATCATTCTGATGGCACCCCTTATAAGTCGGTATCTGATTGGAAATATTCTGGAATACAACCTCAATGCCACAATCAACATCAGCAACCTCCTGTTCCGGTACAAGCCCAAACGAACATTTTTCTTTTACGGAACCCTGGGTGTCGGGATGTCGAACTGGATCACCAAAAAGAAAGACTTGCAAACTCATCAACAGGTCGGGGGAAGTGGGAGCGTTTCCAACTGGACAACCGAATGGGTTGTTCCGGCCGGCGTGGGAGCCTACTTTAATATCCGGGATAAGGTAAACCTGGGCTTCGAGTGGACATTAAGAGGAGTCAATTCCGATAAACTGGATGCTACGGTAGGCGGCTTTCAGTATGATATCTATTCGTTCCTCTCCCTGAACTTAGTTTATAACTTCAACAAACGAAATCCGGTTGAGCTCAAAGGTGTCAATCGTACCATACCTCCGGTCATACTGCCCAGGCCAAAAGTACAAACTGCAAAACAACCCGATACCATCGGAATTGAATCCATTGATACAACACGCAGATTGATGCCGCCACCCGGAGTGGTGAACAAGTTGCCGGTGCAACAGTTCGATACCATTCAAGTTGAAGAATCCGATATTTTTTACCGTATCCAGATATTCTCTTCGTCAACCGGGCAAAAATCACCAACGAGCATTCGCACTTACTTTGGACTTACACAACCCGTAACAAAAGAGTATTCTGAAGGATACTACCGCTATTATGTAGGTGAATTTGAGAACAAAAACGAGGCCAATCAGTTTGTAACAAGCCTCCGCCTTAAGCGCGGCCTGAAGGGAGCTTTTGTTGCCAAATACATCAATGGCAAGCGAGAGCAGACCCATCCTAAGTAAATAGAATTTAGTTCCCCCAATCGAAACCCGGAGCATCTAATTCCGTATCAGGACTATGCATTCCGATATTGTGTTCAAAAATTTATAAATTTGACCAGTATTAAATCTAATCCAGTATGAGAATCAGAGAAAAAGGAAGCTCCAGGAATTTTCTGTGGTTAATTCTTGAGCTCATCATCATTTTTGCCGGAGTGTTTCTTGCAATCGTTTTTAACAACATACAGGAACATAAACGAGACATTGAAAAAGCCAGGTCAATCTTTGAATATTTTTTAAACGAATGCGAAGCAGAGAGAGGATTTATTGAAAAAGAGAAAGTCGCATTCGATAGTGTCACGAATGTATTTCTACATGCCTATAAAATCGGAGATATGCCTGATATTACAGGAGTGCCGGTGTTTTTCACATCTTCTGTGAATACCCGGGTATGGGAGGCGATCCTGATTTCCAGAGGAACAGATGTGCTGGATTTTGCAACCATCCGGATGATTGATACCTACGAAAACAGTAAAATGGGTCTGTTCAAATTGTTTGAAAAAGGTGAAATTTACTCCATGGAGTTCCTCCTTCCAAATATGGAGAAGACCAAATTTGAGTACTATAATTACCGGACAAAAGAGTTGAGACCGAAATATAGCTGGTTTATCAAATTTCTGTTGAGTATTCAACAGCAATATACTGATCTGCTCAATGCAAATATTGAGTTGTCGACCTACCTGACCGAAAAAATGTCGGAATCAAAATAATCCTTTTATCCGATCCAACTATGCTAAGACACAATTGTTGATCCGATGACCGAGGTCTCCAAATCCCGCAAATCCCAGCAAGGTTCGGTACTTGGAATCGATATTGGTTCAGTCGCCCTATCCATCGTGCAGATGGATTTATCAGGGGAAATCCAGAATACCGTATACCTTTTTCATAAAGGGAAGATACGGGAAAGCCTGCTCTCTGCGACAGAGGGGATAGATATCGCTGCTATTCGGGGAATTGCTTGCTGTGCTTCTCCCTGTTTCAACCAAGATTTCGTTCATTCGTATAATTCACAGTTGGCTATCATAGCGGCAACTAAAAAGCTAAGTCCGACAGCTCGATCCGTCCTGATGGTTGGCGCAGAGAAATTCATGCTGATCAACTTTGACCAGCAAGGTGTCTATGCCTCTACTGAAACAAACTCCTCCTGTGCCGCCGGAACAGGAAGCTTCCTGGATCAACAAGCATTCAGACTAAACCTTCCGGATATTGAGGAGTTGTGCAATACAGCCCAGAGAAACAATGGAAAGATCCCCGACATTGCCTCCCGCTGCTCCGTGTTTGCCAAAACAGATCTCATCCATGCCCAGCAACAAGGGTATCCACTTGAAGCCATCTGTGACAGCCTATGCAAAGGACTGGCAAAAAACATCATGGATACGTTGTTCACTAAGGAGATTCCAAACCAGCCTGTTCTTTTTACAGGAGGAGTTTCTAAAAACAAAGCCGTTGTTAAACATCTGGAGAACCAGTTAAATACGCGTTTCCTGCTGCATGAACATGCTCATTTGTTCGGGGCAATCGGAGCCTGTTTCCTGCTGCTGGAGCAAGAGGATCTTAGCCATGGGAAGGGAATCAAATTATTCGATGAGATCTTGCTGACCGGTGAGAATACGAGGGAATATTATTTTGAACCGTTATCTCTCTCCTTGTCTGAATATCCCGATTTTCGTAATGACGGTTCCTGGAATTTCATCCCCCTCAAATCATCTCATACAGCCCCTGTGGAGGTAGATCTCTACGATTCCTGCAACGGGAACCGCCCCACTCCGGTATTTCTTGGAATCGATATTGGCTCTTCAAGCACGAAGGCGATCATCACAAACGAGGAAGCTCAACCACTTGCCGGCTTCTATACCCAGACCTCCGGTCAGCCTGTTCAGGCGATTCAAGCACTTTTTGAGGCCATTCATGATTTTGGTGTCAGAAAAAATATCTCCTTTTCTATCCAGGGTGCCGGCTCAACCGGGTCAGGAAGAAAATTCATCGGAAAAATCATCCGGGCTGATATGATCATCGATGAGATCACCGCCCACGCCAGGGCTGCCTATGAACTTAATCCATCTACGGATACCATCATTGAGATTGGAGGTCAGGACTCCAAGTTCACCACCATGCATAAGGGTTCCGTAACCTTTTCTCAGATGAATACGGTATGTGCTGCCGGCACCGGAAGTTTTCTCGAGGAGCAGGCTAAAAAGCTGGCATGTCCCCTGTCTGAATATGCCGCCCGGGCCGAAGGAGCCAGAGCTCCCCTGGCCAGTGACCGATGTACTGTATTTATGGAGCGGGATATCAACCAGCTGCTGAACGCCGGCTATTCCGTGAGTGAGATCCTGGCAACGGCAATACACTCTGTCATGGAAAACTATCTCCGGAAAGTAGCTGCAGGCGGTTCGATCGGTGAGAATATCTGTTTCCAGGGAGCTACAGCAAAAAACAAAGCGCTTGTTGCTGCATTTGAACAAAAACTGCAGAAAAAGATCTTTGTCTCGAGATTTTGTCATCTGACCGGTGCACTGGGCGTTGCTCTGTTGCTGAAAGAGGAAAAGGAAAACACGACTTCATTTCGTGGACTGGACCTTTACCAGGAGACTATTCCGGTTACGACCGAGACCTGCCGGCATTGTATAAACCACTGCCTCATTACCCTGGCCACTCTTCAGGGAGAGAAAGAAGCATATGGATTTCATTGCGGCCGGGATTACGATACAGAAAGATATGTTGCCAAAAAGGATGTGCGGGTCAGCATACCGGAAAAACACCGGCAGATTTTCAACCTGCCTGAAGAACCTCATGTTAAGCACACCAGCACAATTGGAATCCCGGCCGCATTGCATCTGTTTGAAGAGCTCTCTCTCTGGAAACGCTTCTTTTACAATCTCTCGATCCGCGTAATTACCAGCGAACACTATTCCAAACCGGTTCAAACAGGCAAACGCATTGCCGGAGCAGAATTTTGTTCGCCCATCAATGCCACCTATGGTCATGTAGCCTACCTGGTTGATAAAGCAGACTATATATTCTTTCCGATATCACTTGAAGCGAATGGAAAACCGGATCAAATGGAGAGGTACTATTGTTACTATACCATTTACGCCGGCTCTCTGGTGAAAACCATGAAAGAGAAGAACATTGATGAAATGTGTATCTCGCCACTGCTCTATTTTTTCAAAGGCGAAACCTATGTTGTCAAGCAATTGATAGAGTCTCTGGGCCCGATCTTCGGTTCTGCCATCAACCAATTTTCAGTCAGACAAGCATTCAATGAGTCACTCCAATTCTACAAGAACCGGAAAAAAGAGGTGGTCAGGTTGTTTGACGCGGAATTCCGCCCCGAATCAGAGCTCTCGATTGCATTGCTTGGACGACCTTATATTGTGAATTCTAAAGCCATGAATAAAGGGATCCCGGATATCTTTACCGGGATGGATATCAAGACATTCTTCCAGGATATGATCCCGGTTGAAGATCAGGTTCCGGAGGAGGTTGAACGGATGCTGAAAAAAATTCCCTGGCACTACGCAGCTAAAATCCTGGAAGCAGCAAATACAATCGCCACAACAAAAAATCTATATCCGGTACTGATCACAGCATTTAAATGTGCTCCTGACTCTTTTGTGATTGAATACTTCAAGAAATTAATGAACCATTACCAAAAACCTTATCTAATTCTTCAGATCGATGACCATGATTCCAATGTGGGTTATGAGACAAGGGTGGAGGCAGCTATCAGGTCATTCAAAAATCATGCAGCTGCTGAAAAAGAGCTACAAAAAGGGAGGCTGGAAATCCTTCCTCAACTCGAGACAAAAATCAATGGTAAAACACTTCTTTTCCCCAGTTGGGATCCGCTGGTTGCACCCTTACTGGTAGCCAACCTTAACCGTGCAGGTATCGATACCAGGTTGCTGCAATCCAGTGAACAGATCATGAAAAAGAGTATGGTTCACAACACGGGACAGTGCCTTCCGATAAATATCATTGCACAGGAATTTATCGATTACATCGAGACGAATGGATTGAGACCGGAAGATACTATGCTTTGGATGTTGAAAGGATACATTCCATGTAATTTACGGTTTTTCCCCTATTACATTAAAAGCCTCCTGGAAGACTATGGAAAAGGAATTGAAAAGGCCTCCGTTTACTTTGGTGAGTTATCTCACCTTGAAATATCCTATGGGGCAGGTTATTACGCCTATTTTGCCTACCTGCTGGGAGGATTGATCCGGAAGGTTGGTTGCAGGATCAGGCCTTATGAAATCAACAAAGGGGAGACAAATGATGCGATAACACAAAGTGTCCGTATCCTTGAGGAAGCATTTTCAGGGAGCCGGAATATTGAGCATGCGGTTCTCGAAATCGTCTCCGGATTCGAACAAATCGAGAAGGTGGAGGATAACCGGCCGGGAGTAGCTATTTTTGGGGATCTCTATATTCGGGATAACGACATCATGAACCAGAACCTGATCCAAACCATTGAAAAGGCAGGGGGAGAAGTAATCACGACACCCTATACCGATCTCGTGAAAATCAACATCGAGAATACGCTACGACGCGCCGGTGCACGTGGTGATTATTACATGAGCGGGATCTACCGTGTCATGCTGGCTGCCTTGAAAGTGATGGAAGAGAAATATTATCAACACTTCCGGCCTTTCCTTGGAGATAAACCGGTCATCAATCCGAAGCAGCTTGAGAAACACCTGGAAAAATTCAATATTAACCTGTATCACTCCGGGGAGTCATACGAAAACATCCTGAAAATCTTCTACATCATCGAAAATTATCCCGATATCTCTCTTTTTGTGCAAACCAATCCCGCTTTTTGCTGCCCATCCCTGGTCACAGAAGCCATGACCCATGAGATCAAACGTATCACCGGAATTCCGGTGGTTACATTGACTTATGACGGAACTATCGGCAAGAAAAATGATGTGATCGAGCCCTATCTGGCCCATCTATAATATGAATATTATAACATTATTCTTTCCGGAGTGTTTGGATCAGGTTCCGTTTAAAGAGGAGTTGGACCGGGATCAGGATCCACACCGCTCCGCTGATCCATATCATCCCCAGTATCACTATGAGAAATCCTCCCGGCATCTGGTAGGCCGGTGAGATCAGAGAGGGAAGAATTCCAGCCACCGCTCCGATAATTCCCAGGATCATCCCGGCGAGGAGGATCAGGAGATATTCGATCATCAGCATTTTGCGGATGTAGTTCTTACGAAACCCAATAGCCATATAGAGCGCCAGCTCACTGGTTCGTTCGAGGTTGTTGCGCCAGAGGATAATGCCAAAACCAACCGTTCCGATCAGCACACCCAATGCACCGAGGAGCATGAAGACCGACAGATAGGTGTTCTCTACAGAGTTGAATTCAGCCAGGCGTTCGGAGGCCGGAACTGCCACCAGCCCATAATCCACAAACAGCTCTTCAAGCTGGTTTGTGATCTTCCTTCGATAGTCAAATGGTCCCTCCACCAGCATGATCCGGGTTCCACTGATAGAGGGGAACCGGTTTTTTAACAAGCTGTCGGAAACCAGGATATGCCCCTGGAAAATGGAGTTCGCCAATCCTCCCATCAGTTTTACCTGCAATACCCTGCCTGCTTCATCAAGGTACCGGAGGGTATCGCCAACCGTTTTCCGCAATCCCCAGGTGATGACCGACTGATCCGCGAAAGCCGGGATCACGCCTGGTGAAAGCTCCTGTCTAAGCGTCAGCCATGGATGTTCCGGATCTACTTCAGGGAGGAGATTCACAAAGTTAAATGCGCCCAATGTATCAAAAGTTGTTCCCGGTATCCCTAGCATCATAGGTTGTGGAACCTGGTTCAGGTTCAGGCAACTGGCGTCATTTCCATCCAGCCGGTGCAATTGAAGATACCGGAGATCCTGTAACAGGAGCTCATCGTCCAGCGTAAAATAGGCTTTCCCTGAAGTGGTGTTCAGGTCGTACAACAGGGGCATCGTCGTTTCGGCCCACAGGAGAAAACCCCCTGTTCCCGATTGGCGGTCTCTCTCTGCCCCAAAGAAGGTTTTTCGGTTGGCTCCGGTGATGATGACAGTAAATGTTCCCAGGGCTAATAAAGATATCGCAGCCATACTCCTTCCGCGTTTCATGGATCCGAGCCTCATTATCATGGACAACAAACCTGTGTGGCCGGTAACATGTCTCTTTGATCGCCAGATAAGGAACACATAAACAAGAGCGATCCCTCCGCCCATCATCAGTCCGCCTGCCGTGAGGTATAAGCCGGCATCAGGAACAATTGAGTCTGCCAGCAAGACAACCAGCAGCACAATGGAGATGATCACGAGAATGATCCCGGTTCCCATCCATACCCTTATTTTCCAGTGAAGCCCACGTCCGGGAGATCGTAGCGTCTCCTTCACCAGGCCGGTAACAGGTCTCCGGAGTTGTCTTCTCAGGGTCAAAAAGAGAACACATCCCGCCAGAATAAATCCGGCAGCAGCTCCGGTAGCCAGAGAGGGAAAATTCACCTCCATCCGGAGCATCGACGTTCTCACAGCATCCTGCCATAGTGTGTTTAGCCCTAAGAGTATAAGCTTATTATAGAGTATCCCGGCGATGGCTCCAAGGATCACACCCGGAATTGCCACCAGGAGGGCTTCAGAAAAGAGGATTCGCATGATTAACCATTTCCGGAATCCGAGTCCGGTTAACACCCCTGTTTCCGACATCCTTGTTCTGGCATGAAGGGAGAAGAGCAGTGCCGTAAGCAGGAGGGATGAGGCAAGGAGAAAAAAGCTGAGACTCAGGAAGAGGCCTCCGAAATCAGTCGAATTCGCAGCTGCCTGTTGTCCCTGATCCCTTACAGGCTGAAAGATAAACCGGTGCCAGGAGGGGCTGATCGCTGCCATGATGAGGGAGTCAACGGATACCGGATTAGATTTGAAGCGGAAAGCTGTGACCGTTCCGAAAGGGTTTTCCCAAAGTCGCTTACCATCTGCCATTGTAATGAACGCTTTCGGGGTTCCTTTGAATGTATTCCAGTAAGCTTCATCCTTGTCGCGGATTCGATCCAGCTCCACCGGCGCTCCTGTTTCCCAGTCCCTGCAATTACCGGCACCGCTCATCCCGGGAAAATCGGGCATCATGGCCTGGCCATCGGGAATATCCCGGATAGGAATGATACCGGAAACGATGAATCCGGCTTCTATCTCATTCAATCGTCTGAGTGATTCCATTACATAATAGGTCATGTATAGTGAGTCTCCCGGCCTGACATCCAGATCGGTAGCTAGCCAATCGGTTACCACGATCTCACCGGGTGATAATGGCATCGGTAAAATTCCTTCATCCACGGCTGCTACAAACGAATAGGGTGTCTCTTTACCGGTGGAAGTAAGGGTGTTGGCCAGGTAGGTAAAGAGGGGCAGGGCATCTGGAAGAGCAGTCCGGATGGCAAAGGCAGTTAGATCGTCGAAGAAGATCCTGTCTGTGGTTATCCGGGATAATCCGCTTTCATCAAGTGGATTAATCTTGATTCCGGCATCTGCCATCTGCCAGGTTGACTCAAGGGCCTGATCCAGTTTTTCTGCTGTCAGTTCATCATTCTCTTCTCCGGGGATCAGCAACAGATTGGCAGATCCCGGGAGACCGACCCGGGTGGCGAGCTGATCCATTGAGACAAACGCATTGTAAGGGGCCCGTTGATTGCTTTTCAGGCTGAACCTTCCCATTATGTCATCTCCTGCAATAGCTATAACCGTTAGCCGAATGGATGCTGCAGGCGTTTCATCAGCCACGAATGGTGCATTTTGAGGCATATTTCCTGGTTGAGGCAGACGGATCAACAGGGGATCTCCTGGTTCAAGAGCCAGACGTGATGCTACGTTTTCACTGATAATCACTTCGTTCGCTTGGGGTAGTACCGGAGATGTTTTCCATAAAGAGGAAAAACTGTTGTCGACTCCCACCACCTGGATATCCTGTAATCGATTGCCTGTCATGACATTGACCCCAATTCCTGTCAACTGCAATACCGGTACTACAGGTTGTTCCAGTTCCCGGGAGAGGTCAGCAGCAAGTGCTGACCTGAAATAGCGGTCGCCAGGTTGCATAGCCCATCGTGTATCGCCCAATCTCAGTTCAGCCAGTCTTCCCAACGAGCCTCTCACCGAATCCCCTACCAGGAGAGCTCCGGTCAGCACGGCTGTACTGACTATCACCCCAGCCAGGATAGCCAGATAGGGCCACCGGTAAAAAATTACATTCCGGAAGATCAGCTTAACAATACTCATGGTTGGTCAATTTTTTCGAGCCTCCCTGAGTGGAGTTTATAAATGACTTTCATTCGCCTGGCTATCTCCATCGAGTGGGTGACGACTACCATCCCCATCTCCTCTTCCCTGTTTAATTCTCCAAGAAGTATCCCAAGGGAGGCTGCACTCGCCTCATCAAGTGAACCTGTAGGTTCATCAGCCAGGAGGAGCCCCGGATTATTTATCAGGGCTCTCACTACAGCGGCACGCTGGCACTCACCTACCGACAGTTCACCGGGAAGGTGTGTCACACGATCGTTCAAACCAACTCTGTCAAGTAACTTGTAAGCTCTTTGTTCAGCCTCCTTCACGACAAGTTTATCCTTTACAGGAAGCATCGGAAGAAGAATGTTTTCCAGCAATGTAAGCTGGGGGAGCAGGTAGTGAAGCTGAAACACAAAACCGATGAAGCGATTCCTGATTCCGGCTAATTGATTATCATCCAGCTTGTCAACTACTTGACCATTAAGAATGACCCGGCCTGAAGAGGGGCGGTCAAGTGTTCCCAGGATATTCAGCAACGTGCTTTTACCGGATCCTGAGGGGCCGACGATAGCAATCGAATCTCCACGATGAATGGTCAGGGAGATCTCTTTCAGTACGGGGTGATCGTATTGTTTGGATATGTTTTGAAATTCTGCCAGCATAATGTTATTGTTTTTTGTCCAGGATCTGTTGATATATTACTACCATCTTCCGGGTGAGGTTCCCACAATTAAACTGCCTTTTAACAGCTTTGATTCCGTCAGTACTCATCCGCTCAATTTGCTCAGCAGAACCCAGCACATCTGCAAGTTTTGCTGCCAGGGCAGAAGAGGTATTTGGGCGGTAGACCACGCCACCGCCAGTGGCATCTATGATCTCGGGAAATGCACCCAATGCAGGTTGAACCAGTGGAACTCCCGAGGCCAGCGCTTCGAGCTGGTAGAGTCCGAATGCTTCTCCTTTCAGCACTGGAACAGATAGAAGTGTGATCTTCCGGAAAAAGTCGCTGAGTTGGTCCTGCCGAAAATCATGTATGATCTCCACCTGGCCGGAGAGATTAGCTTGCTTCAGCTTCTGCATCTGCTTGTTGATAAAGGGTTTATCATCTCCGGTCATCCCCCCGGTAGCATAGAGTCGCAATGGAGCAAACGAGTTATTCTGTTTCAATTCAATAAATGCATCGATAAGCAATTCAAATCCATTCTCTCCATTCATCCGGGAAAGATATCCGATGGCAGGTGGGTCGGTGGCCGGTGGAGAAGGTTTATACGCATCGGCGTTGACCCCGATATGGACGACATGGATCTTCTCATCAGGGATCTTCATCCGTTGTTGCATCACTCCGGCATAAAAGTGGCTGACCGCAATAAATCCATCCACATCCTCTCCTTTCTGAGCCATCAACTCCCAGATACCTTCCCGGAAAGATTCATGCATGGCATCCACCCAAACATCTTCATCCTGCAGAGAGAAAATCACAGGGATTTTCACCTCTTCCTTGATTCGTTTTGCTAGTCCAAGAAGCAATGCATTGGAAAGATGCACTACGTCGGGTTTTTCTTTTTTGAGAAAGTCAACCAGCTCTTCAAGTTCTTCATGTTGGTTTCCCTCACTCCCCAGAAGCATCGATTCGGTCATCTCCTCGAGTCCTGTTGCCCTCGTAGAACCTGCTTTGTGTGCTGCATAGCTGAGTATGGCTTTGGAGTTCAGGAACCGTTCCATAAATCCCGGCATACCCCTTAACCAGGGATAGTTCTGTTTGAGATATAGGTTCACAGCTCCGTAAAAAACCGGGACTTCTTCAGGTTGGGTTTGTCCGTTCAAAGTTAATGGCAGGTACATAAGAACCGTGAGTGCATCGTGTCCTTCTTTGCGAAGGGATTGCACCAGGGCACTGTCGCGAAGGCAGTTCCCGCAATAAAATGTTCCTCCAAAACCCGGTACGATCTGGATAATTTTCATGGTCCGAATGCATATAAAGTTCCATCGTGGGCACCTACGAGGATCATCCCGGAAGTGACTGCCGGCGTTGCCGTGATCTGACTTCCGATTTCGTAGACCCACACCTCTTTTCCACTATCTAATTCCAGCATGTGGAGCCTGCCATCGGAGGAGGCAACTACCACCAGGTTTTCGGCAATGACCGGAGAGGCATCTACTTTTCCCAGCGCTTTGTATTTCCAAAGCAGCTCCCCTGTCTCAGCCTGGTAACAAAAGAGGTACCGGTTCTGGGATCCGATTACTACCCGGTCTCCCTGAATAGCCGGTGAGGAGAGAAAAGGACCTCCCCCTCCCGTTTTCCATCGTATCTTTTTTTGTTTCAGATCGGCACAATAGAATTCTCCGTCGTAGTTTCCAAACCAGGCTTTATCTCCCCTGATCGCTGCCGAGGAGGCGATGTAAGTTCCCAGGTCAATCGTGTCATCTGCCATGCCAGTTATCGTGTTTACCAGATGCAGGTAGCCGTCACAACCACCAAAAACAGCCATCTCTCCGCTGATGGCAGCTGCTCCGTTGATGAAGTTGTTTGATTCGTATTTCCACAATGGAGTTCCTGTGGTGGCATCTACCGCATGGAGGTTATAATCATAGCTCCCTGTCAATATCTCTTTCCGTTTTTTGTCGGCCGACCATGCCCAGTTGGAAGAGCCTGATATTTGACCCTCTGTAGTGTATTTCCATTTCCTGTTGCCTGTATTAGCATCCAGAGCCAGCAGGATCCCTTCAAGCGTACCTACAAAGATGGTCTGATCAAGGTACAGCGGAGCCGCTTCTACCGATGTTCCCGCGTCGTATCGCCATTGCAGCTTTCCATCATGAGAGAGGGCATAGATAAATCCGTCGTCGGATCCAAAACAGATCAGTTCATCGCAAATCACCGGGGAGGAGTTGATGGCGCTATTGGCATGAAAGGTCCACAGAAGTTTCAGCGGCGGTTGTATCGAAACCGGCGAAGTGCCGGTAAGCTGCGGGTCTCCCCTGAACGAAGGCCAACAGTCCGGGTTTTTGGTCTGAGCGAGACCTGCTCCGGCCGTGATAATAGTCAGTAATAAAACACAGACTCGTACCGCAATGGTGCTAAGCCGCAAAGCACGCCAATTATACCAAAAATTAACTGTTATTTCGTTTAATCTCATCACATTGTTCATTAATATAAAACTTCACTATCTCACCAACTCACTACCTCACCATCTCTATCTGCCAACGCTCCCGTTGGACATCCCTCCACACAAACCTGCGCCGTTTTGACCAATCCTTCCTGCATGGTTTTGCTGAAAGGCACTGTGATCCTTACGTCAAACCCTCTGCCAATATAAGCCAATCCCAATGCTTCTCCATCTTTTTGTGTGATCTCCACACACAACCCGCACCGGATACATTTTTCAGGCTCGTAAACCACCAATTCATGCTGGAGGTTACGGGTCAATTGGTTCCGTTCGGATGCGGCAAATTTTCGCCGGTTGACATTATATTGATCGGAATAGATTCGCAGTTTACAACTTACCTTCTTCCGGCAGTCGCAATGCATGCACCTCCGGGCTTCGCGGATCGCCTCTTCCTGAGTAAATCCGGTCAGGTATCCCGGCCCGGGATCGGTTCTTTCCTCAGAAGAAGCCTCCTGCATATACTCCTTGTGTTCTACCTCTTTTAGCGGGCCGATGGATGAATTGAACATCGGGGTTCTATGAGGGATTGTTTCCCCGGAAAGATAGGCGTCAGCCTCCAGAGCTGCTTTTTTCCCCTGGGCTACCGATTTCACAGCTTGACGTTGCTCGGAGATGATGCTGCCGCAACCAAACACAGCCGGCTTGCCTGAAGTGAAACTTTTCTTATGGATAATCGATCCATGTTCCAGTACCGGCAGCTCAAATTCATCTACGGGGTGCTCCTCGCTAAATCCGGTTGCCAAGATCACGGCGTCGAAGCCTGCCAGGATCTCCTCTTCCCACCTCTTCCCGGTAACCGGATAGTTAAGCTGAAACTCACCTCCAAGTGAGCGAATGGATTCGATATCGGCATCGAGCATTTCCTTTGGAAGAAGATCATCCGGGACACGATTTCGCAGCGCTCCTCCGGCTTGTTCGTTTTTATCAAAAAGCGTACAGGTGTGTCCTAGCCGAAGAGTATAAAATGCGGCTGCCAGTCCGGCCGGACCGGTACCGATCACAGCTACCCGTTTTCCACTTTTTTCTGAGATCACCTCCAGGCCGGTTGTCCGAATGCCTTCATCCTGTGCTGTATATCGTTTCAACAGACAGATCGAGACCGGCTCATCAACCTTTTTCCTGCGGCAGGCTTTTTCGCATGGGGCCGCACAGATATATCCGAGTATCAGCGGGAGAGCGATCTCTTCCCTAACCACCCGAAGCGCTTCTTCATTCCTGTCAGCGGCAATCAGCCTATTCATCAGAGGTATATTCATGAAAGCCGGGCACGAGAGGCGGCAAGGGGCCTCGCAATCCCCTACATGATCACTGAGGAGCAGCTCCA
>JACNKI010000021.1 GCA_014382125.1 Bacteroidota bacterium
GATACTTCAAATCGAAGAAATCACACAACGTGATCAATATCATCTCGATGATCTCTGTGATAGGAGTAACTATTGGCACGATGGCGCTGATCATCGTTCTCTCTGTCTTTAACGGCTTCGAAAAGCTCGTCGTTTCTCTCTTCGACTCGTTTAATCCCGATATTCAAATCACGCTCCGGGAAGGGAAAATATTTCCGGATACAGACATACCGCAGAGCCTTCTGAAGGAGATCCCGGGAGTGGTTTATCTGACGGAGGTAATGGAGGAGAACGCGTTGATGCGATACAAAGACAAACAAACCATCGTAACATTAAAGGGAGTAGGACCCGATTTTCAACGGATGACAGGTGTCGATACCATGATGGTAGAGGGGCGCTTCCTGCTCCGGAGGGAAGGTAAAGATTTCGCTGTGCTGGGCTACGGTGTAGCCTACTACCTCAATGCCAACCTGGACGACTACCTCAATCCCATAACCGTATTTGTCCCTTCGCGTACGGGCCGGATTGGGAGTTCGCTGGAGCAGGCTTTCAGCCAGGAACATATATTTCCTGCCGGTTTTTTCTCTATCCAGCAAGACTTTGATATGAAATACGCCATCATGCCACTCAGGTTTATCAGAAAGCTGCTCGATTATACCAACCAGATCACTGCGATCGAGATCAAGCTTCAGGATGGCGCTGACCACAGCAAATTACAGAAGCAGATAGAGGCTGTAGTAGGTGAGAAGTTTGTTGTAAAAAACAGGTTTCAACAACAGGAACTTCTATACAACATCATGAAATCTGAGAAATGGGCTATTTTTCTTATCCTCGCATTCATTCTTTTGCTGGCTACGTTCAATGTGGTTGGCTCTCTCTCCATGTTGATCCTCGATAAGAAGAAAGATATTGCTGTTCTGCAAAGTATGGGAGCCAGCCGGAAACTGATCAAACGGATCTTCATGACTGAAGGCATGATGATCTCCTTGATCGGGGCCGTTACCGGCATGATCATTGGAGGTGTCATCTGCTGGCTTCAACAGGTCTTTGGCCTGATCCGGATGGGTGGCCCCGACAGCACCTTTGTCGTCGATAGCTATCCCGTTCAAATGCAACCTCTCGATTTCATTCTTGTCTTTTTAACAGTGGTGCTGATTGGATATCTGGCTACCTGGTACCCGGTATATAACATCCGGAAAATCAACACGTCAATCGTTAAACTCGATTAATATATTCAATAACCAACCATTCATGGTTAATAAATGTCTGATAAATAACTGTTAACATCTGACTTTTTTAATAACTTTGAAGTTTTTACAGAGATTATATATAAAGAAGGAATGCTGATTAAATAAGAGACTATGATGAACTTCCTACTCACGAGGTGTGCTGTTGCATTTATGTTGCTTTGCATGCCGTTGTTGCTTTTTGCCGGAGAGATCCGGATCAATTCCGGAAAAACAGAACTTCACCTGACTACCAATACCTATCACCTGTTATCATTTACAAGCCATGTTTCCTCCATTCAGTTTCGGGATATCCAGACAAAACTGGGCGATTTTACGGAGCTGTTTGTACCTGGCTATGGATACAGCAGTGAAGTAGGTGATCCGAAACTTCCGGTAAACAGGAAGTTGATTGAGGTTCCGATGGATGGAACCATGGAGGTCGAGATCATCAACGCCGAGTTTGCCGATTATTCCCTGGCAGGCTCCGGCATTAATTTCCGGATCATTCCACAGCAAGCACCTCTGAGTAAAGCGATCACCAACCCGGAAGAGATCCCTTTTGTGATCAACGATGAGAGCTATCTTAAGAATGAGTTTCTGGGTGGACCGCTGGTATCCGTTACCCCGGTTGGAATCATGCGTGCAGTGAACCTGGCACGACTGGATATTTCCCCTGTGCAATATAATCCGGTTACAGGGACATTACGAATATACAAGAGTATCGAGGCAAAAATCAGCTTCACTAACGGGAATGAACAGGCTGCGATTGCCCGGAAGCAAGCGCTATTCTCACCCTATTTTGATAACATATACAACCAGCTGGCCAATTACAAACACCTCACCGACGAATTGATCACTACTGCCCCGGTGACCTATATCATTGTAGCAGACCCTATGTTTGAGGATGCGCTGCAGCCTTTTATCGACTGGAAGAGTCGTAAAGGATTCAAAGTGGTTGAAGCCTATACGGATGATCCTGCAGTAGGAACCTCAACCACATCAATCAGCAATTACCTTGAAGATTTTTATACCGACCCTCCTGCAGGATATGAACCTCAGAGTTTTATCCTCTTTGTTGGTGATGTGCCCCAAATCCCTGCATTCAACGGAACAGCCGGAAACCACCCGACGGATCTGTACTATTGTGAATATACCGGCGATAAAATCCCCGAATGTTATTATGGACGTTTTTCAGCAAATAACCTCGTCCAATTACAGCCTCAGATCGACAAAACCCTTGAATACGAGCAGTACCTCTTCCCGGATGAATTGTTCCTTGGTGAGGCAGTAATGGTTGCAGGATATGATGCCGGTGGCGCTGGGCTTACCTATGGAAACGGACAGATCAACTATGGAACCGAGAATTATTTCAACACCGCACACGGGATACTCTCTCACACCTACTTACAGCCGGAACCGCCAGGAGGCAACTATTCCGCCCAGATCAAACAAAATGTCTCTGATGGGGTTACCTATGCGAACTATACAGCCCATTGCGGCACAACAGGCTGGTCGAATCCCTCGTTTAAAATCAGCGATATTTCCAATCTGCAGAACGAAAATATGTATTGCCTGATGGTTGGGAATTGTTGCCTGAGCAATAAATTTAGTGGGATCTGTTTGGGCGAAGAACTGTTGCGCGCTGAAAATAAAGGTGCACTGGGTTATATTGGAGGAACCAATAACACCATGTGGAATGAAGATTTCTGGTGGGCGGTCGGATTTGAAGCGATCTCAACCAATCCGCCGTATAACCCCAATCACCTGGGAGCCTATGATGTGACCTTTCACGACCATGGTGAGGCTCTGGAAGACTGGTTTATAACTCAGGGCCAGATGTTCGTCGGTGGGAATCTGGCTGTGGAGCAATCCAGCACCAGTACCAGCACTAAAACCTATTACTGGGAGATCTATCACCTGATGGGAGATCCTTCACTGATGGTTTATATGGGAATACCCCCGGAATTGACAACTGTTTACCCGAATGAGCTTCTGGTCGGATCCACCTCTGTAGATATCACAACCGAACCCTATGCTTATATCGGGCTCTCAAAAGATGGAGATACATATATCTCTTCAGCCTGCGCAGATTCCTCAGGCGATGCCACGCTTACCTTTGACGCGTTAACCGACCCCGGTTATGTTGGGGTCGTT
>JACNKI010000020.1 GCA_014382125.1 Bacteroidota bacterium
AGGGATTTAAGTAACCATCCGGCCGGAGGTTGTAAAAGGAGAGATAATGAGCCCAAACCCAATAATGGCGCAACCGAAGGTTCAAGCTGATGTTGCTTCTGATCATGTAATTGGCTTCCAGTACATTGGTCATTGTCTGTACATCTCTTCGGCCAAAGATGATCACTTGTTCTCCACTTGCATTGAGCGAATCGAGTACGTATCCCGGATTGTTATTCACGTGATCCATGTAGAACATATAGATAAATAACAGCCGGTTGTTCGGACGGAAGCGTGGTTTCAGTTCTAATTCATAATAGGAGGTGAGGTAGCGGGATGAGTAAGCCAGAGTCACCCGTGTGTCGAGAGCTAGTTTCTTCCTATAGTCGGAAGAGGTAAAACCTCCAACGGCAATGTAACCCGGATTGCTGTATTTCCAGCCATCCACGCGTGGCTCATAATAATCACAACCATCTGGTTTGATTTCAAAAAAGGCGCTCAGGGTCAGATATTTCCGGGTGGTGGTACGTGTGGAGCCTTCAATGATGAACGAGGTGTAGTCTAATCCCTTGTATTGAGCATTGTATTCAATGGAGACCTTGTTAAACCAGTCCAGGACCTTCCCAAAGGGCTCATAGATATTATACTCCAGGGAGATCTCATTCTCAAACCGGTTGTTCCGTGAGTTAAACCCCATGTCGTTCGGATCATAAGTCTCATTCTGAACCTCCATCCGGTAAGAATATTGAAAGTTACCGCTGATTTTCCCCGCCTCCCACTCAAATGCATATCCGAAATCCGGATTTGCGTGTGAATAATACTTCTGGCTGATGAATGCATTCCCAACAATGGAGTGAGTATAGTTATTATTTGCAAACTTGAAATCAATACCGGATACATTTGCACTGTATCCAATATCCGTTCTGTATAAATTGGTGTTCAATACCGAGAAGTAGGAATTGTTTTTCAAGGCCTGATCAAAGACGAGCATATTGTAGTTGGTAAATCCCTGTGTTAAGAAACGTCTTTCTTCTCCTGTGACTGTATCTTCGATCTTTGCCCATGTATTTGCCGACATACCGTTGAATACGGCGATGCCGAGACCGCTGTTTGTCCGTCCTGAAACTTTCGTTGCATTGATCAGCCGGGTGTTCATTGGATTTTCCTTTACCACCTCATTGCTGTCAAGGTGATCATAAACCTGGTCATAATCCTCGGGTTCACCTCCAACCCTCCGGGTATAAAAAATCCCTCCTTTGTCGAACATCTCCGTTCCTTCTGTAAAAAATTGACGTTTCTCTGAATAACGGATCTCAAAAGGAGAGAAATTGTAGACTTTATCGTCAGACGGAGTTTGCCCGAAATCAGGGATCAGAGTCATGTCAAGGGTGAAGCTCTGATTGATGCCGTATTTCAGGTCTGCACCATAGTTATATGAGAATTGCCAGTCATCATGATCAGGATTTTTCTCTATATATCCTGACAAATAGGGAGTTAAGGAAAGACGTAAAGGAGGCTTTATGCCCTGGATACCTTTCAATAACCCCTCCTGATTAACAATTCCCTGCACTTTTTTATCAATGAAATTCCATGATGTTAACTCCCGATACCTGCGAATATCCCGCTGACAATTCATCCCCCATGTCTGGACTTCAGTTTTAGGGAATCGGATGGCTGAATAGGGGATCTTCATTTCAACAATCCAACCGGAACCGGTTATCTTCGCTTTACTTTTCCAAACAGCATCCCAGCTGACATCGAGATGTCTGTCAGTCTCTCCCGATATCTTATAGTCGGTTTGTACATCGGATGCATATACCCGGAAAGCGAATGCATTCAATCCCTCGTCGAAGGGGCTCAGCATGATCGTGAAAAAGTCTGCGTTGAGATTATCTGAGTCCCTCAATCCCAACTGTGTTAGAATGCTGTCAGGTGAAGGATCATACATTATCGCGGCTATGTATAGTCCGGAATTGTCGTATGCGAATGTTACCTCTGACCGGAATGTGGATGGCCTCCCATTGAAAGGCTCCTGTTGAATAAAATCTATTGCCGATGGAGCTGCTTCCCATATTGTTTCGTCAAGAATGCCGTCAATCTTTATCGATTCTGTGGATGAAATCGCCAAAACCTGTTTTCGTTTAGCCTGTGAGAAACCTGAAAAAGCAGCAAGCAGGAATATACAAATCAGAAAAAAGTGATGATTTTTACGGGTTTTAAAGTTAGTAATCAATAAGGTCATTATGAAAGAAGGTCATTAGGTCATTAGGGTCATTAAGGGAAAGTCTGATTCACGATTCACGTTTCACGACAGTAGTTCACGATATATCCTGAAGTTTTCATCATCAAAGCAGACAAAAATAACCTTTTCAGGGATAGGTGAGGAGGAAAGAAACTGTTTTATCTCCTGAATTGCGATAGCTGCTGCCAGTTCTTTTGGGAAACGATATACACCAGTACTGATATTTGGGAATGCTACACTGCTACAACCATTCTCCTTTGCCAGCTCTAAAGATTGTTGATAACAGGAGGCCAGTAATTCCGTTTCTCCTTGCTTGCCACGATGCCATACAGGCCCTACTGTATGGATCACATAATTCGCAGGCAGATCAAAACCCGGTGTGATTTTGGCCTGCCCGGTCTCGCATCCGTTCAACAACCGGCACGCATTGAGAAGTGCTTTCCCCGCGGCTCCGTGGATAGCCCCATCGACGCCACCTCCTCCAAGAAGCGAGTTTTTGGCGGCATTCACAATCGCATCAACCGACAATGAAGTAATATCTCCCTTGATTAACTCAATCCTTTTATGCATATCAACAGTTAAAAATGTTCTTGAAAATGATTCAGGAATGTCTCAAAAACAGGAAGATTGGTAGCAATGATCTCCTTACCGAACAGGTACTTGTCGCCTCCTTTGAAATCACAAACCCTGCCTCCCGCATTTGTCACCAGGAGACTTCCGGCAGCCACATCCCATGGACTGAGTCCGTATTCATAGAATCCTTCAAACCGGCCGCAAGCCACATAAGCCAGGTCGGCAGCGGCAGAGCCCAGTCGACGGATGCCCCGTGAGTGTTGCATTAAAAATTTAAAGAAATCGAGGTAATCATCAAGTTTGCTGTAATCACAATATGGGAATCCGGTTGCAAATAGACTGTCGATGAGTTTATTTGTGTCAGAGACCCGGACCTTCTTTCCGTTCAAAAAGGAGAAGGCTTCCTTCCACGTATAGAACATCTCCCGCTGCCCAACCTCGTATATTACTCCGGATAATATTTCGTCTTTCTGCTTCAGGGCAACGCTGATGCTGATGAGCGGAATTCCGTGTATGAAATTGGTGGTTCCATCCAGGGGATCAATGATCCAGGTGAATTCGGCTGTAG
>JACNKI010000019.1 GCA_014382125.1 Bacteroidota bacterium
GGAATCATCTATGTCAGGAACCGTCGGGAGACCAAAAAAATTGCCACCTTTCTGACAAAAAATAAGATCCCGGCCGACTATTACCATGCTGGTCTCGATCCCAAAACACGAGACCGGAAACAACAAGCATGGATGCTGGAAGAGAAACGTGTGATCGTCGCTACCAATGCGTTCGGAATGGGGATCGATAAACCTAATGTCAGGTTCGTCGTTCACCTTGACGTGCCCGATTGTATCGAAGCCTACTTCCAGGAAGCAGGCAGGGGAGGGCGAGACCTGAAACGCTCTTACGCAGTTCTGCTCTACGAAAAAGCCGATATTCTGGATGCTCGTCACAATCAGAAGAAAGCCTACCCGGAACTGAATACCATCAAAGATATCTACCAGGCTCTGGGTAACTATTTTCAGTTACCCATCGGCAGTGGAATGGATGAATCATTTGAATTTGAGATTTCCGGCTTCAGTGAACAATTCAACTTCCAACCTGTAATCGTCTATAACGCACTCCGGTTCTTGGAGAAAGAGGGGTATGTGATGCTGAATGAAGGAATGAATAACCCTTCACGTATCTTCATCAAAGCCAATAAAGAGAACCTCTACCGCTTTCAGGTAGCCAATGAAACGTATGACCACTTCCTTAAAACCCTGCTTCGCTCCTACCCCGGATTATTTACCGATTTTGTTATCATCAGGGAAGCAGAATTGGCAAAACGCTTATCGATCAAATCTGATCAGGTTGTCAAAAACCTGAAATTCCTCTCCCAGCAGGGAATCCTTGATTATGTGCCCCAAACCGGAAAGCCAACGATTACCTATTTACAAGAACGCCTGGATCCAAAGAACCTGCACATCTCTCCCGAAAACTACAGGCTTCGGCTGCATGAAGCGACCAAACGCCTGGATGCGATGGTCAGCTATATTGAATCCATCCATAAATGCCGGAGCCAGAGCCTGCTTGCATATTTCGGAGAGATAAACGCCAAACGGTGCGGTAAATGCGATGTCTGCCTTGAACGTAACAAACTCAGTCTCAACGAGCGCGAATTCGATGAAGTCATAAGCCGCATCAAACCCAAGCTGAAGGAGAAACCTGCAAACCTGGAAGAAATCGTTGCAGCAGCATCACCTGTTCATGAAGACAAAGTCCTTCTAGCCATCCGATGGCTTTTGGATAACGACAAAATAATACCTCAACCAAACCAAACATATAAATGGAAGTAAACACGTGAGGTGAATCGTGAACCTGAAATATCAACCATCCTGAAAAAGCACCTCCAACCCAAGGACGAATTCATCTATGGATTTGCTGATTTGACAGGGCTAATCGATGAGAAATTCGGTGATTATACATGTGGTATCTCAATCGGGAAACGCTTGGATGACCGGATCGTAGATAACGTTGTAACCGGTCCTACTCTGGAATACTTCAGCCACTACCGGGCCATGAACGAAGAATTATCGCGTATCTCGAATCTCGTATCAACCGACATGAAAACTGCCGGAATCTCCACAATCAACATCTCTCCTTCCGTCACCACCGAAGAGTTGAACACCACATACAATGCTACCCTCCGCACCGACCTCTCCCATAAAATGGTCGCCACAAGAGCCGGACTAGGCTGGATTGGAAAAACAGCCCTTTTCATCTCAAAGAAATTCGGTCCACGGTTACGTTTGGTTACAATCCTTACCTCTCACCCCTTACCTCTTTCCAAAAAGCCAATAGAAACAAGCCGCTGCAGCACCTGTGAACTCTGCGTAGAAGCTTGTCCGACAGATGCCGCAAACGGGAAACTTTGGAATACATCCATCGATCGCGACGAATTCTTCGATGCACAGAAATGCCGTCAACAATGCAAGGAGTTTGGAGATCAATTCAAACAAGATATTCGCATCTGCGGCATCTGTATCGCCGTTTGTCCCATTGGCAAGAAACCTCACCAGTCTCCAGTCACTTGAACCTTATCCTCTTCCCTCGACTCTCGACCCTCACCCCACGATCCTGAAAATTATTATCTTTGCCATAATCCTGGGATCATGAAAAAACTCCTCATCCTCTTCTCCTTCTTCCTCCTCTTCTCACTTTCCTGTAACGAACTCGACCAGTTCACCATGTTTGATATCGATTTTAGCGAGTCATATAACATCCCACCAATCCCTGTTGTCAATATTCCGGTCGAGATCCCATTACCTCCCGTAGCGACTCACTCCGACTCTCTTTTTCAAATATACGATACAGATATAAGCCTGATCGAAAAAGCTACGCTTAGGGAGATGCGACTAATTGTCAATTCACCGGCAGAAGGCAATTTCAAATTTCTGAAGTCCATCTCTTTCTTTCTGGGAGCGGCTGGTATCCCTGAAAAAGAAGCAGCATGGCACTATAATGTCCCGGAAGATGCTTTAGATACCCTCCAGCTGGAAACTACCTATGAAGACCTGAGCCTGTTTATCGTACAGGACACGCTCCTGATAACTGTATCAATTTTAACCGACACCACTACGTCTGAGGAATACAAGATCACTGCCGAGATGATTTTTTTTGTAGATGCCAAGATTCTGGGATTGTAGTTTTGAACCTTCTTATTAAATATATATCGAGAAAATCACAGGAGTTGTCCATTATTTTTTCCAGGTCAATCCCACTTTTCTACTTTTAGCACAAAGTTTAATAAACAAAATGGAGGAATTTATGAAAAAAACATTGTTTACTATTTGTATTTTGTTCATACTGGCAATCTCAGCCATGGCCCAAGAGGGCATGTGGCTGTTGAACCAGATCAATCAGCTGGATTTGAACGACCAGGGTCTTCAGATCAGTACCACAGAAATTTATAATCCCGGACAACCAGCGATTGCAAATGCCATTGTCCAGTTGGGTGGAGGGACTGCCTCTTTTGTCTCAGCTGAAGGATTATTACTGACCAACCACCACGTAGCCTACACGGCACTTCAACGGGCTTCGGATGTACAAAGCAACTACCTGACCGACGGCTTCCTGGCGAGAAAGAAAAGTGACGAGATCCAGGCTCCCGGTTACCAGGCAAGGATCCTTGTGGAGATGACAGATGTAACTGAAAAAGTTCTTCAGGCAGTCAAAGAAATCAATGACCTGGAGGAGCGCGACCGGAAAATCACTGAGATATCCGCGGCCATGACAAAAAAAATCGAAGATGATGTTAAAGACGCAGATGCACGGGTGGCTTCCATGTATAATGGCAAGCAATATGTGCTGTTTGTCTACAAAGTTCTGAAAGATATCCGGATCGTATATTCTCCCCCACTTTCCATTGGGAATTACGGTGGAGAGATCGACAACTGGATGTGGCCCAGGCATACAGGCGACTTTTCATTCCTGC
>JACNKI010000143.1 GCA_014382125.1 Bacteroidota bacterium
GCCATGATCCCGGCAATGGTAAAACAGTCGTGGCACTCAACAGTCCCTAACTGATCTTTGGTAATACCAGCAGACTCCATCGCTTTCTTGACAGCTTCACGGGTAGTGGCGAGTACTGTTGGGTCGTCGGGAGGCTGGGTGATATCATCTTCTGCCTGGCCAATACCCATGATCTCAATTGCTTCGCTCTTCGGAATCCCAATACGCTTCAATCCCTCTTCAGAGACGACTGCGATGGCTGAAGCACCATCGGAGACCTTGGAGCAGTCAAATACGTTCAAACTGCCCACAAAACCACGCGGATTTGGCTTCATCATTCCTAATGCCCACAAATCCTCTGTATTGTTGTGGTGTTCCTGGGCAGTTGGACACAAGCGGGCGTTCTCAATGGCGTTGACAAACCATTGTGCCATGGCTTCACGAGGTTTCTCATCCCCAAACTTTTCCTGGTAAGCTTTAGCCCGATCACTAAACTTGCCTGGGAAATAGTAAGCATGACCTTGTTTTCTGTCATTTGCCCAGCCTGCTAAAGCTAAAACATCAGCACCATAAATGGCTTTCACCGAATTCTGCACTTCAACACCCAATACCAGCACGACTTCAGCAGTCTCGGCAAGTACGGAACGGATCCCGGTAACCAGGGCCAACGCTCCGGACGCACATGCACCTTCAACACGTACGGCGGGCTTATATCGTAATCCTTTGTCGATAAAAGGCATGAAGGCTGCAATGTTTGCCTGTTTGTTAAAACGAGCACCAGCAAAATTACCAAAGACAGCTTCATCGACGTTTTTTGCTCCGCCAATCTGCTGAAGGACTCCTTGTCCTGCCTCTTTGATATAATCATCCAGTCCCGGGCGAGGCTTTTTCGGGTGAAACTCTTTCCGGCCTGTTCCAAGCGAAACAGTGTTGTAGCCAGCAACCATATATACTTTTTTACGTAATTTCATAGTTTGTCCTCCTTCGTTTAATCGAAATAATTATTTATCGGTCCGTAAGCATGAAAGAAACCGGTGAGCAAGACCGTGTTCACATCTTTCTCTGAAAAAGCTACATGGTCTGCTACCAGCTTAAGTCCGATCTCTTTTGAACGTTTTGCATACTTCCTGGCGAGTTCCGCACCGAGAGTATTCATCACTTTCTCCTCATCAAAGATCGCTTGCAACAGGTTCTCTTTTTTGGGAGAAAATGCCACACTTTTCCACGGCTGAAGAGAAGAAGGAAGCACGCCAAGCATGTCATCGCATGCAGCCTGGAAATCAGCAATCATGTCATACTGCTTCGTATCCGGATTAAATACACCAACAGGTCTTCCTTTATCATACTTCAGGATGCCGTCTTTCTGAGATCCATCCGAATTTTGTCCACCTTTAATGTCCAGCTCTATCATCCTGTCAAGTAGATCGCTATGTAGATCCTCATCTGGCAAGAAGGGATTCATTACACTCATGATATATTGACAAACATCAACTCCTACGTAGTCAATCAACTGGAAAATACCCATTGGTCGAACGAGATATTCCTGGCTGACTTTGTTAACCATATAGATGGCTTCAGGTAGTGAAACCTCTTTCGCCAGCATTGTTGCTTCCGAAATACCATGGATGGCATCGCGCATGAAATGGCCGTTGCCTACAAACCCGGCAAAGTCGGCCGACGGAACAATCACTTTCCTTAGTTTCTTGGCATATTGAAGAGCAAACTCTTCCACTTCGGGAAGGGTATGATCGCTTTTAATTAATTCTACGAGCTTCTGGACAGCCGGTGGATTGTAGAAGTGGAATCCGATGATGCGTCCGCCCAGCTTTGCTTTCTCATCTAATTGAGTAATCGGAATCGATGATGTGTTTGTGAAATACCAGGGCTTGTTAGGATTGTTCTGATCAATCTGAGAGAGGATCTTTACCTTCAACTCCGGATCCTCTTTGATCGCTTCAAAAACCAGGGTGGATCCATACGTTGGCTCGAGATGTATGGAGGGGCGGATGATCAACATAACATCTTCTACATACTGCTGAATGATGTCGCTGTTATCAATCAGATCGGGACGGTCAGCATATGCTGTGCGCAACTGAACCGTCTTCTTCTCTGCTGCTTTCACAGCCTGCACCCGGATGTATCTCATCAGTCCAACCAGGGCCTCGCTTGACACGTCAATAGCATTGATCACAAAAACCTTCCCCTTGTTTTCAGGTTTCAGGCTCAGATCAGCCATCTCCTGTGCTGTAAGGAGCAGGATTCCGCTTCCCATCTTCCCGGCAGCCCCCAGCACTGTGACATTGGATAATCTTTCCGTGTAGTTCATTGGTTATAGTTTAATTATTGATTAATACATGTTATTCGGTCATATATTTAAAAGGTCATTATGTCATTAGGTCATTAAGGGAATTAGATGTTGGATTTTAGCATTTGGATCTTGGATCTTGGATCTTCCGCGAGCGCTGTAGCTGCTCAGCGGAGGCGCTGAATCCCGAACCTCATCCCTCGACCCTGACCATCTACCAATCGGGTTTTCGTTTCTCCAAAAATGCCTTCATCCCCTCTTTCGATTCATCGTTACCGAACAGCGCAGCAAACTCTTCTGATTCCAGTCTGCAAGCATCTTCAAAATCCATCAGAATCCCCTTCCGTGTCACTTCTTTTGCCATTTTAACAGCAACAGCACCTTTTGTCACAATCCGTCCGGCTATCGCTTTAGCTTCCGGCAGGACCTCTTCCGGTTCCACAACTTTCTGTACCAGGCCCATCCGTAACGCGTCATCTGCAGTGATCATATCACCTGTCAGAACCATATACAAAGCATTTGAGATCCCGGCAATCCGGGATAAACGTTGGGTTCCGGCATAACCCGGGATCAAACCCAGGCTTACCTCTGGTTGACTGAACTTTGCTTTGACACTGGCAATCCGGAAATCACAGGCCATAGCCAACTCACAACCGCCGCCGAGAGCAAAACCATTCACAGCTGCGATTACAGGACACCGGAAATTCTCCAGCCGGTTAAAGGTATTATGTCCGGTACGGGAGAATCCTTTGGCTTTATCGTAATTCATATCCGACATCTCGGCAATGTCAGCTCCAGCCACAAATGCTTTGTCGACTCCGGTTAAAATCACTACCTTAATATCCAATGTAGCATCCAGCACATCAAGCACATGGTTTATCTCTACAAAAAAATGTGAGTTTAGCGCATTCATTGCTTGCGGACGATTTATTGTGATGGTCGCGATTCCATGGTCCACATCCAATATTAAAATCTCATAATTCATCGTTATCTGGGTTAAATCATTAATTCTGTGAAAAGATAAACAAAGATAAAAAAAAGTCCCGATCTATGTCTAAACTCAGGAAATATCCTTCATGGCATTGATTTTAACACACCTCTATGGGATCAAGGTTCAAGATTCAAGGCTCAAGACTCAAATACTAAAATCTAACATCCAAAAAATAACATCTAACATCTAATTCCCTTAATGACCTAATGACTGTATAACCGTCTAATCAATGTCGCTTAAGATTTGTATCTTTAGTGTGGTAAATCCCATTGGCTATGATTACAGTATATTTTAAGTATCTTCTCGTATCTCTGATTTTGGGATCGTTGATTCTCAGTCCGATAGAGAGTGAAGCGAAGAAAAAAAAGGATACTCTTCAGCGCCCGGTTCCCAGGTTCAAGAATGTCATCAAGTTTAATCCATCTAGGATGATCTTCTGGAGTACGAGAAATATTGCCCTTAGCTATGAACGGTTTATTCATAGAAATCAAACAGCAGCGATCTCCCTGGGAAACCTGGAATACGGGAGGTTATTCAAAGATGACCAGATCCTGGAGTTGGTAGAGATTACCAGCCGGAAAAACAGGGGCTTCTCCATTGCGTTGGAATACAGATTTTACCCATTCAAGCGAAATCCACGCCCTGTTCCTGACGGACTTTACATTGGCCCTTATGCAAGTTACTATGGATACTGGTTTGAGAATGACCTGGATATTAAATATGTTACAATAGATAAGAATGGCAAGTTCAAAGGAGAGTTCCAAATGGTCAATGTTGGATTCGAGTTGGGTTATCAGTTTGTGTTCTGGAAACGATTAACACTCGACCTTGTACTTATGGGTCCATCCATCTCATATTATCGTGGAAAGGGGTCCTCTCCGGAAATATCAACACGGAAGATGCAGAAAAACTGAATACAGAGTTCTTCAATACCCTGCGCGAGAAATATCCCTTCCTCGAGCATCTGGCAAAGAAAGTGAAATTTGATCAAAACGGGAAACTGGATCTTTTTTCTTTAGGGTTTCGATACCTTATCCAGATCGGGTTTCATTTCTGATCTCCATCCTTTTTCACACGAATGATGCGATAAGATTGAGAAGATAAATCTTACTCCTCATAGTTAGCTTTTTTATTTTTCCAACTCACCAGTTTCACCAATTCACCAGTTCATATCTTTACAATTTTAGTGTTTTCTTCAACGTCTTATACCCTGAAGTGCTTGCCTTTAGCTTTACTCCGTTCTTCATCAGTACCACATGACTTTCCTTATCGTAATATTCCAGTTTGTCCATGAAGTCGATGTTGATGATGGTTGAGCGATGGATCCGTACAAACATGGCAGAGTCGAGATGGGATTCAAAATACTTCATGGTTTTCTCTTTCAGGTACTTCTCCTCCCCGGTATGGATTGTGACGTAATCTCCATCTGCTTCCAGATATCGGATCTCCGCTACCGGAATTACATACACTTTGTGCCGGACTTTTACAGCTACACGGTTCAGGTATTCAGATTGCTTCTCAACGGCCTGTAATACATGATGAACAGCCTGCTGACCATTCCTCTCTGATGAAAGAACTGCAAGTGCTTTGTTCACAGCCTGATCGAATCGCTCTTTCGGATAGGGCTTAAGGAGGTAATCTGTCGCATTCAATTGAAATGCATTGATTGCATATTGATCATACGCTGTGCTGAAGATGATCACCGGCGGCTCGTCAAGGAGTTCGAGCATCTCAAAACCTGTTAACTTTGGCATCTGGATATCCAGGAAAATGAGGTCGGGCTTCATCTCCTGAATAGCTTTCAAACCGGAAAATCCATCGGCGAACTCCCCAACAATCTCAATGTCGGCATACCCTTGCAGAAAATCGCAAATAATCTCCCTGGCAGGAGGCTCATCATCAATAATCAAAGCTTTGTATTTCATGTCTTTCGTTTTCGTTCTTCGTCCTTCGTCCTTCATCCTTCGTCCTTCACTAATCATACCGGCACCTTCAACTGAACGTGATATTTATTCCCATCTACCCAGGTTTTCAGAAGATCATCCTGTTGATAAGTCAAACGCATCCTCTCCCTGATATTTTTCAATCCAAGTCCGGCTCCCTTTCGTGATACGGTTTCGGGATCAAAATCATTGACAAGGGAGATCTCTGTATACTCTTCATGTACTGTACACCCCGCATGAATTGTCACCTGCTCGGCGCTTTCATAAACTCCGTGTTTAATCGCATTTTCAAATAGTGGCTGCAGGATCATCACAGGGATGGGTCTTTTTAAACAACCTTCACCGATTGTGAAATCATATTGAAGCTTCTCGCCAAACCTCACTTTTTCAATTTCCAGGTATCGTATAATATTCTCCAGTTCAACATCCATCGTGGTTAATGTACCGGAACTTGTTGAGACTGAGTAACGCAGGAAATCGGATAGTTTGATAACCATCTCGCGCGCTTTGACAGCATCATTGGTTGTTAAGGAGCTGATGGAGTTCAGGCTATTAAACAAAAAATGGGGGTTGATCTGCGATTTTAACATGTTCAATTCAGACTCCTTTAGTAACGTATTCAAGCGCGCTTCCTGTTGTAGCTTTTCCTGAAGGTTATAGTTGTATATCAGGAGATAAAAGGTGAGCCCCAGAAGCAGGTATAGCAACAGCCCGCTGATGAGCCGGACGGGAATCGAAAGAACGAGGAAATCCCAATAAGCCGGAATATCCTGAAAAATAGCAAGCAGGATCGTATAACAAAGTCCAAACCAGATTACAACAATCAGTGCGAGGGTGGTAAGATGATTGAAGATGATATTGAAAATGCTTTTTTTTGCCGGCGAACTATAACGGACGACAAACCATAAAGGAAGTCCGACAAACGCAAAAAGCAGGTTAAAAACCAGGCTGTCAGTGACGGCAATCCATAAGGGAACATTATACTGAAACGTCAATATAGAAAACTGGATCACTGCAAGCAGGATCCAAATTCCCAGGTAAATAATGAATGTTTTAAGATTCTGAAATACAGGATGTTGCATGCCAGGGGTTGGTTAATAGCTTTTGATCTCTCCGCCACCAAATATCGCTTCGGCATGAATAACCAGCACTTTGCCTGGGTCTGGATTCTCATCGATATGTCTTCGTTTGTCTTCAAACCCACCCATGAAGGATGAATTCTTCACAATGATTTTCCAGTCAGCAGGAACCTCTATGGTTGCTCCACCAAAAATAGCACTGATCTCCAGGGTATGTTCTCCCGGTGCCAGGGCTGCCTTCGTAAGATCAACCTCAGCGCCCCCAAAAACACAGGAGATCTTTCCTCCCTTAAATTGCTGATGTGTTACCAGTGTTTTGGTTCCGCTAAAAATAGTCTCCTCATTGATATAGCCATCTTCAAGTGCAATATTTTTCTTCCTGAACCTAAAGGAGTGCTTGCCAAACCCTTTAAACAGAATAATGAAACCGAAAGCGATAAAAATAGCTGGCCAAAAGAGGTTATGAATACTAAATGGAAGGAGGCCAAATTTTGGAATGATAAAAATTCCACCGACCAGGATCAGGATGATGCCGGGGATGTAGCTATCCCTCCCGAACATACTAACCACCCCAATAGTAATCAGAAGCATTTGCCATGAGAAAATGATGGGTTTCCATGATATTGGTACAACACCGGTATTTAATCCGAGAAGGATCAATCCGACTAGTAGAATGACAGCTCCGAATGCGAATTTTTTCATACCTCTGGAGTTTATTTTTTTTTCCTGATGTAGTTTAATATGCTTTTCTTCAGAAGAATTCATGATTTCAGATTTTAAAATTAGACATTTTTTTATGACGCAAAAATATTTCAAGGAAATTAGAGGGCAAACTGGTTATCGACGGGTATCCGATTTTTCCCGATAAATGATGGAATTCGTATTTTTACCGCCTGCTCATATACTCCAATAATCCATCAACGTGTAATGAATATTACCTTTATCCTTGTAAATCCTTCTGTACCTGAAAATATTGGTGCATCGGCACGGGCTATCAAAACCATGGGTTTTACCTTGCTAAGACTGGTGAATCCGCAAAATTATCCGGATGAAAAAGCAGGACATGTAGCCCATGGTTCCCTGGATATCCTGGAAAACACTTCCCAACACCCCACACTGGAAGATGCGTTACAGGATATCGACTTTTCCATTGCTTCTTCGGCCAAAAAGCGGTCAGTACGTTACGATTACCACCATGCAGGGAACCTCTCAGCCATTCTTGAACAAAAGAAACGATCGATAAAAAATGTTGCAATTGTCTTTGGTGGTGAAGAGAGTGGTCTATCCAACGAAGAGATTGCTCAATGCGATATTATCTCCTTCATTCCGATGAAACGAAAGTACCCTTCCCTGAATCTCTCCCATTCCGTTATACTCTATGCATTTCTCCTCTCTTCCTTTTCTATTCCACATGTCAAAAAGATGAACAAAGCCCCGGAAGGGAAATACAGGAAAATGATCAACCTGGCTGAAACCTCCATGGATGAGATCCGCTTCAGGAAAGATTCAAATATCTATCCAAGGATCTTTGAGCGCTTAGCCCTTCTTTCCGATGATGACATAAACCTGGTTCTCTCTTTTCTGGATAAGCTTACAAAAAAAATAGAACAGTGATGATACGGATGTGAAAGATAACCACGGATTAACCTGTAAAAATCAGTATAGATTTGTATAATCTGTGTTCCAATAAAACGTTAGCTTTGCAACAATGAAACTCCGATTTCACAAATACCACGGTACAGGAAATGACTTTATCCTGATGGACAACAGGGAAGGAAATATCCAGTTATCAGAAGAAAAGATTGCCGGCCTTTGCAACCGGCATCTGGGGATTGGTGCAGATGGGTTGATCTGCCTGAACTCAGCGGATGGTTTCGACTTCGGGATGGTTTATTATAATGCCGACGGGAAAGAAAGCACCCTATGCGGAAACGGTGGCCGTTGCATCGTCGCTTTCGCCCATTCTCTTGGATTGATTGAGAACCGGGCAACATTCACCGCAATTGATGGCAAACACGAGGCAGAAATCCTGAGCCAATCAGGAACCGAGGTACAGATTAAAATAAAGATGTCTGATATCCCGAAATCTGGCATCCGGCATCTGGCATCCGGCATCCATATCGATACTGGCTCACCTCATCTCGTCATGTTCGTAGATGATATTTCAGCAGTTGATGTCGTAGCCAAAGGACGGAAGATCCACGATGATAAACAATTCGCACCGGATGGAACCAATGTCGATTTCGTGCAGATGAATGAGTACCACCTGTTTGTCAGAACATATGAGCGTGGTGTGGCGGATGAAACCCTCTCCTGCGGAACAGGAGTAACAGCAGCAGCACTGGCTTATGCCAGTTGGCAGCCAGCAGACCGCAGTCCGCAGTCACCATTCTCCAGTTACAATATACAAACATTAGGAGGAAATTTAACTGTCAGTTTCTACCAGCATGAGGGAACTTTTACAGATATCTGGCTGGAAGGACCGGCGGAGTTTGTATTTGCGGGAGAGATTGATAGATGAGGGTCGAGGGATGAGGAATGTGAGACGTTGGACGTAGGACGCAGGACGTGAGACGTGAGAGGTGAGAGGTTAGAGGTAACGATTGAATCATAAAGTAATATTGACTAATTTCGAAGTTCTTTTTCCCTTAATGACCTTATTGACCTAATTGACCTTATGACCTTATGACTTAATGACTTAATGACCTTATGACCTTATGACTAACAACCTGCTAACCGGTCCAAACCTCAAACTCAGAGCAGTCGAGCCAATGGATATTGAACTCCTTATGGAGTGGGAAAACGACACCTCCATCTGGAATGTCAGCAACACACTGACACCATACTCACGGTTTGAAATTGAAGAGTATGTGTTGAATGCCAAACGCGATATTTTCTCCGCCCGGCAACTCAGGCTGATGATCGACCTGCAAACTGAAGATGTAACAGCAATAACGATAGGGAGCATCGATCTCTTCGATGTTGACACCGTTAACCTTCGTGCCGGTGTTGGGATCATGATCCAAAAAGAGTTCCGGGAAAAGGGTTACGCCGGCGAAGCCCTGGAGATCCTGGTTCGCTATGCATTTGAAGTCTTCCATCTACACCAGCTATACTGCAATATTTCAAAGGATAACCAGGCAAGCATCCGGATCTTTGAAAAGCTCGGATTTGTCGGTTGTGGTGAAAAAAGAGAGTGGATTAATACGAGAGAAGGCTGGATGGATGAAATCATGTTTCAACTGATTCCGTAATCGCGATGCGCACCATTCTCCGAATTATATTCTTACGTTTTTTCCCTTTTTTGATCCTATTCATATTGGTCGTTGGAATCGAGCGAATCTACAATAAAATACACGCTGCCATCGTGTGCCTGGGTGATGCAGAATACGCCTTGCTCTACATCCCAACCAAAGCCCCCTTCAGCCAGGTAAAAGACAGCCTCTATCACTACGATATGATCTGCAGGAAGAAGGACTTTGAGCGGTACATCGGAATGAGACAATATGATAAAAATTTCAAGCCTGGTCGTTACCGGATCAAAAATCACATGTCAGCCAAGGATCTCGTAAATATCCTCACCAGAGGACTACAAACACCAGTCAGGGTCACATTCAGTCATATCCGAACCAAAGAGGATCTGGCTGGTAAGATCGCAAGACAAATCGAAGCTGATAGCCTCTCACTGATCAAAGCAATGCAACTGGAAAGAAATGTGTTCACCCTAACCATCCCGAATACCTATGAGATGTGGTGGAATTCAACAGCGACTGATTTCATGACACGCATGACGACTGAATCAAGAAAATTTTGGGAAGGTGAACGAACACGACAGGCTGATTCTATTGGGTTGACAATTCCGGAAGTTGTGGTGCTGGCATCCATCGTAGAAAAAGAGAGTGCCATGAATGACGAGAAGCAGTTGATTGCAGGCGTTTACATCAACAGACTGCACAGAAGATGGCCATTACAGGCGGATCCTACACTGATCTACGCCTGCAATGATTTTACGATTAAACGGGTGTTGAACCGGCACAAAAATATCGATTCTCCGTATAACACATATAAATATACCGGACTTCCTCCGGGCCCGATCTGTATCCCTTCAATCTCATCTATCGATGCCGTCCTGAATTATTCAAATCACGAATATATGTACTTTTGTGCCAAAGAGGACTTTTCAGGATACCATGTCTACGCAGTCTCTCTGCAGGAACATAATCGCAATGCACGACGGTACCAGAGGGCCTTCAGAAAACGGAATGCAAACTGATACAGGTTAACCTGTTACTGAATGTATAGAGGTTATTTTCTTCTGATATTGTTTTTTTTAGTTCAATTGGCCTGGGGTCAGAAGGACTCAACTAAAGCGAAACCTTTCTATCCCGATTCACTTAATAAAGGCAGACTCATTGGGGTACTGGCAACGCAGGGTTCAATCTATGCAGGTTCCATCACCGGACTCTATTTCCTCTGGTATAAAAACTACCCGCAAACATCGTTTCATTTTTATGACGACAACAATGAATGGCTACAGATGGATAAGATGGGCCATTTATTTTCTTCTTACTATTTCAGCCGGTTAATGTACACTTCTTACCGCTGGGCCGGAGTCAAAGAAAAGAGAGCCATCTTATACGGAAGCCTGCTCACTTATGCGTTTTTGCTCAATATTGAGATTCTGGATGGATTCTCCGCTGAATGGGGATTCAGCTGGGGAGATATTGCTGCAAACACGGCAGGGTGCTTGATCTTTGCGGGACAACAGCTTCTGTGGAAAGAACAACGATTTGTCATCAAATACTCCTACTATCCAAGCAAATACATTTGCTACAATCCCGAACTTCTTGGGACAAACCTTCTTCAGAATCTAGTAAAAGATTATAATGGAATGACGTTCTGGCTATCTGGAAACATCTCATCATTCATGCCAAAGCGATCTAAATTTCCGAAATGGATAAATATTGCCTTCGGCTATGGTGCTGAAGGGCTGGGTGTAAATAACGCAGATTTTCCCCGTTACAGACAGTTTTATCTCTCCCTGGATGTGGACTTCACCCGGATTCCAACAAGATCGAGAGCCCTGAAAGCAATTTTCAATATTTTAAATCTGATCAAAGTTCCTTTCCCTGCTCTTGAATACAATACTCAGGGCAAGTTCAAATTTCACTATCTCTTCTTCTGACTGCATTAAAAAAAAACCTACCTTTACTCTGCTTTTTCATCCCTTACATGTCTTTCTTATGGAAGATCAACAAGAGAATAAGTACGCGCATCCAGTCCAATATCATCTTCCTTATTCGAATGCCGTATTGGTTCTGGGAATCCTCTCTATTGTTTTGAGTGTTTGGTACGTTTCTATTCTTGGTGTGGTCCTGAGTGTAATTGCACTCGTTCTGGCAAAAAAAGATCTGGCATTGTATACCAGTAATCGTTCACAATTTACCTACAGTTCATATAAAAAACTGAAGGCGGGAAGAGTTTGTGCGATTATCGGATTGGTCATTGCCATCGTTTTCTTTTTCATCACACTTCTGTCTGTTCTCGGTATCCTTGCCACTATGCCCTTTTGGGGAATGATTGAATAACTATGAAGATTCTGCCTGTAGATAAGATCCGGGAAGCGGATGCATGGACAATTGAACATGAACCCATTGCAGATATTAACCTGATGGAGCGTGCCTCTTCAGCCTGTTTTAACTGGCTGTTCCAGCACATTCCAACCACAAAAACGATAACCGTCATTGCCGGAACCGGTAACAATGGTGGCGACGGTCTGGCTATCGCACGGATGCTGGCTGAAAAAGATTACCAGGTAGATGTCCTCCTTGCCGGTAATCCGGATGAACTCTCACCGAGTTGCAAGATAAACTACGATAGATTTATTAAGTCAACGAATGGTGAAAGCAGAATAACCATCCTGGGTACTAGTAAGAACTCGGGCAAAAAGCAAACTCCCCTCCCTTCCTGGGGAGAGCCTGTCACAAGAACTCAGGGGCCCGGGGAAGGGGTAGTATTGATCGATGCCCTCTTCGGCAGCGGGCTTACACGGCCGGTCACAGGTTTCTATGCTGATCTGATCAATCATATCAACCAATCCCAAAACACAGTTATCGCCATCGATGTTCCATCAGGTCTCTTCATCGATAAAACAGTAAAAGGATTAACCGGGCCGGCTATAGTAAAAGCAGACTACACGCTGACTTTCTCACCACCAAAGCAGGCTCTTTTTTATCCTGAAAACGATCCCTACATCGGCATATGGATATTACTGAATATTGGTCTCTCTGAGGAGTTCATAGAGATGACTGAAGTGAAGAATTTCATGGTGACCAAAGCTACTGTCAAGCCGTTTATGCGGAAGCGCAATAAATTTGCACACAAAGGGGTGTTTGGCCATGCCCTCTTAATATGTGGAGGGATTGGAAAGATGGGAGCTGCTGTTCTTGCCGCCGGAGCTTGTCTGCGATCGGGTCCCGGACTGGTAACTGCCCGGGTTCCCGGATCGGGTGTGGAGATCCTTCAAACAGCCGTACCGGAAGCCATGCTGGATATCGACACGGATGAAGAAGTTTTTTCTGAGCTGCCATTGCTGGAATCCTATTCAGCTGTTGGAGTCGGGCCGGGTATCGGTTTAGAGAAGCATACACAGAGTGCATTAAAGCTCCTGATCCAGGAAGGGATCCCGATGGTGATCGATGCCGATGCCATCAACATACTGGGAGAGAATAAAACCTGGCTTAGCTTCCTGCCTCCAGGCTGCATTTTAACACCTCATCCCAAAGAATTTGAACGGATTGCTGGCAAAAGTTCAGATGATTATGATCGGAATCGATTGCAGCGTGAACTCTCCTTTAAATATTCCTGCTACATCGTCCTGAAAGGAGCATATACAGCTATTACTGCACCCGATGGGAAATGTTTTTTTAACACCTCCGGCAATCCGGGAATGGCCACCGGGGGAAGCGGCGATGTGCTTACCGGGATCATCACAGGCCTGATGGCTCAGAATTACAACCCATTGGAAGCCTGTCTGCTTGGGGTCTACCTGCACGGACTGGCAGGTGATCTCGCGGCTGAAAAATTGGGTTACGAAGCGATGATTGCAGGTGACCTGGTCGACAATCTTGGAAACGCATTCCTTTCAATATATGGAGAACCATGAAGAGAAAGCCCTGGAACAGATGGTTCTGGCACCCTATGTTCAAAAGAGCACGGCACTTAGAGGAAAATACAGGTATGTAGGTGGAAACCAGTTTCGACATGCCTTCAGTACATTTGCTATTCTGCTTGACTATCATTACATCGATCCTGTGTTACTGAAAGCATCCATGATCCATGATGTGTTTGAAGATGTAGCATGTATTTCAAAAAAAGAGATCATCGACCTCGACGGTGATGGCGCGAAGGTATATAACCTGGTTATGGAGGTGACCCGTAGAAAACATGAGTCCAAAGATCATTACCTTAAACAGATCCTGACAAACGGATCGAAGAATGCCAGGATATTGAAGTGCGCCGACAGGATCTCCAACCTCACCGACCTTCATATGGATACGTTTGAAAAGGATTTTGTGAAGAAATACATTGAAGAGTCGAAAAAGTTTGTTCTTCCAATGGCTAAAGAGGTCAACCAGGACATGTTGTTTGAATTGTCTGATCTAATCAAAAGACGTGAATCCAGCATGAAGTTTGCTGCGCCGTTCTGGCCCATGCAACGAAAAAAACAGTGATTAGTTGAGTTGTGGGTTTTGCAGGATATCATTCTCAACCCGGAGATTATCAATGATAAATCCCTGACGCTCTGGCGTGTTCTTCCCCATATAGAAAGTCAACACCTCCTGAATCGATGCATCTTTGGAGAGCAGGACAGGATCCAGCCGGATGTTTGATCCGATGAAGTGGCTGAATTCATTCGGGGAGATCTCCCCCAATCCTTTAAAGCGGGTGATCTCGGGATTCCCTCCCAGGGTCTCAATCGCAGATCTCCTCTCCTCTTCCGAGTAACAATAAATAGTTTTTTTCTTATTTCTCACCCGAAACAGTGGTGTTTGAAGGATATAAAGATGTCCGTTTCTGACAAGATCAGGAAAAAACTGCAGGAAGAATGTAAGTAACAGCAACCGGATATGCATGCCATCAACATCTGCATCCGTAGCGATCACAACATGATTGTATCTCAGGTGTTCCAATCCCTCTTCGATATTCAGCGCCGCCTGGAGAAGGTTGAATTCATCATTCTCATAGACAACCCGCTTACTCAATCCAAAAACGTTTAACGGTTTCCCCTTTAGTGAAAATACCGCCTGAGTGTTCACATCTCGTGCTTTGGTAATCGATCCGCTGGCTGAATCTCCCTCAGTGATAAAAATCGTTGATTCAAACTTCCGGTCATTATGATTGTTATAATGAATTCTGCAATCACGTAATTTTTTGTTATGCAGGCTCACCTTTTTTACACTCTCCTTAGCGATCTTCTTGATGTTAGCCAGGTCCTTTCGCTCCTTCTCACTCTGCAAGATCTTCCTGTGCAGTGACTCTGCTGTATCTGTATTGATATGCAGGAAGTTATCAAGATTCCGTTTGACGATATCCATGATATAATTCCGGATCGTCTGCCCGTCAGGTTCTATCAGCTGAGATCCCAGTTTGGTCTTGGTCTGAGACTCAAATACCGGATCCTCTACTTTAATGCTGATAGAAGCAACCAGGGAAGCCTTGATATCACTGGTATCAAAATCTTTCTTATAGAAATCGCGGATGGTCTTCACCAGCGCTTCCCGGAAAGCCGCCTGATGAGTTCCTCCCTGTGTGGTATGTTGTCCGTTCACAAAAGAGTAATACTCTTCTCCATATTTTTCACAGTGAGTGAAAGCGAATTCAAAATCCCCTTCCTCTACATGGATGACAGGATAGTATACTGGTGAGTCAATGTAACTATTCAACAGATCGAGCAAACCGTTACTGGAGTGGTACTTTTCGCCGTTGAAGATGATAGAAAGCCCGTTGTTCAGGTAAGCATAATTCCAGAGCATCTTCTGTACATATTCCGGAATGAAGTGAAAATTCCCGAAGAGTTCATCATCAGGAACAATGGTTACAATCGTCCCATTGCGTAACTCGCAATCCTTCTCAGTCTCTTCGTTGGTTTTCACCCCTTTCTGAAACTCCACAATCTTCGTCTTCCCCTCGCGCACCGACTGTACTCTGAAATAATTCGACAGGGCATTGACGACTTTCGACCCTACTCCATTTAATCCGACTGCTTTCTTGAATACCTTCGAATCGTATTTAGCGCCAGTGTTGATTTTTGATACACACTCCACCAGCTTCCCAAGCGGCATCCCCCGTCCATAGTCACGCACACACACCTGCCGGTCATTGATCGTCACCTCAATTGTCTTTCCAAAACCCATCACAAACTCATCAATGGAGTTATCCAGGATCTCCTTGATCAGTACATAAATTCCATCATCAGGTGAAGCTCCGTCTCCCAGCTTCCCGATATACATCCCGGGGCGAATGCGAATATGTTGCTTCCAGTCAAGCGACCGAATACTCTCTTCTGTGTATTTATCAGGTTGAAACATCCTACTTCTTCGTTCTGCGGTGCAAATATAACGGAAAGCAATGCCCGCGAAGTATCAATGAGAAAGAGTTTTCAAAAAGAAATGAACATTGTTTGTGAACAGCGAGGGGATCTCCTAAGAGGAGAAGAATCTCGTAAATATGGTGCCAAATACTTTTCTAAATATATCCGAGAATATTTCTGTATATCTCTGTCATCTGGTTTCCCACAGCCTCTGGAGTATATTTATCCTGTATACCTTCTCTGATAGCATCTCTGTCAAACGAATCATACCGATCAAGCATCTCCCTCAATGCATCTCTTAACGCACCTTCATCTTCCGTAGGTACAATGATGCCATTGGAAGAATTAATTACCTCAGGAACGATACCCACCTCCGTAGCTACAACAGGTGTCCCGCAGGCCAGGCTTTCAATCACAATGGTCCCAAACGTTTCATACCGGCTGGAAAGAACACAAAAGTCAGATTGCTGATAAAGATCTGCCAGTTCCTTTCCCTCTATTAATCCGACAAAAAAAACGCAATCTTCAATCAATCCTAATTCCATAGCCAGATTCTGCATATCCTCCAGATCCGGCCCCTCTCCAACCATGATACAACGGAAATCACTTCGCTCAGCCCGGAGTTGTTTTACAGCAGCCAGGAATCCTGAGATATTTTTGGATCTATCCTCAAAACAGGAGACGTGGATGAACTGTTTCAATGATTTGTTTCCTGCCCCGGGAGAAGGTGAAAACAACATGGTGTCAATCACATTTGGCACAATGTGATCGTTCCGGTTTCGCAGCCGACATGTCTGCATGGCCTGCTGTAGCTTCTCGGAAACAGTAATGACAGCTGCAGCCCTCCGGACCACATACCGGGTTAAAAATTTCCGTACTCCACCTCTGTAAGTATTGTTTTCTGGAAAATACCTGGACCAGTGTTCAGAGATGACATGTGGAGTCTTCAGTCGCCGGGAAAGCCAGTGTCCCATGACACCGGTTCGGGTTAATATGTGTGAATGAATAATATCGGGAGAAAAATCACCAGCCATATCCAGCCCTCTCAGGTGAGCACGTACAAACCTGAACAGATGAACAAACGGGCTAAAGAATGAACCGGAGGGGGCAGGAACCTGATAATAAACCCGGATCACATTCACACCCTGTTCTTCCGCATAGTCGAGTTCAAATTCGCTAGGACACTCCGGATCAGGATGCACATACAACACCACTACCTGATTCGATTTCGCCAATGCCTCTGCCTGCCGTTGAATAAATAACCCGGGCATGGGATCATGTCGGTTGGGATACCAGCGAGGGAGAAACAG
>JACNKI010000070.1 GCA_014382125.1 Bacteroidota bacterium
ATATATGTTTCCGCTCCGGGAACACACCTGCTCTGATCCGTATCTTCAATACGGAGGATGAATTTGCCGTGCTGACTGCGGGCAAAAAGATAATTATAGAGAGCTGTTCGAATACCTCCCAGGTGAAGGGGGCCGGTCGGGCTAGGAGCAAATCTCACACGTATTTGCGATGCACTCATTTGAAGCGTGTTACTATTTTTGATATTGAATATGAGGGACAACAAATTTAATCATTGTAGCCAGGGTTTGATCAACGGAAAAAATAGAAGTTTCTAATACAAGGTCGGGATTTACAGGCTCTTCAAATGGGGAATCAATCCCGGTGAATTGTTTGATCAATCCCTGGCGGGCTTTCTTGTAAAAGCCCTTGACATCACGTTCTTCACAAAGTGAGAGTGGAGCTTTGACAAATACTTCAATGAAGCGATCGGCCCCAATAATCGCCCTTGCCATCTGACGAATAACGTTTGTAGGGCTGATGAAACAATTAATCGTGATAATCCCTGAATTGTTGTAGAGGGAATTGACTTCAGCAATACGCCGGATGTTCTCTTTCCTGTCCAATTCGCTGTAAGAGAGGTCTTTATTTAATCCTGATCGAACATCGTCGCCATCCAGAAGTTGAATGAAATATCCCAGATGGAAGAGTTCTTTTTCCAGGCCAAGTCCCAAAGTGGTTTTCCCCGCACAAGATAAACCGGTCATCCAGATTGATTTTGCCCGTTGATGTAATCGTAGCTCCTTTTCGAGTTGTGGTATCTTCGTTTTTAGGTTGGGATTGGACATTAATTGATGTTTAGAGAGTGTAAAAATAGGATAATTCCTAATTTTGCATAATCTGAAATAATCCAATTTGGAAGACGTTAGCGTTTTTAGTGAGATCGCCAAAGATGAAAACCAAAAATATACTCGTTCAAAAACTGGATCAATTTATCAGAAAGTATTACGCCAACAAGATGATTCGTGGCCTGCTTCTGTCTATTGGAATAATGGCGTTGTGTTACATTCTGTTCATCTTGCTGGAAAATATATTCCGGTTTGATTCCATCATCCGATCCATGCTCTTTTACCTCTATATTGGGATTGTTATTATGGCAGTCGGAGGATGGATATTGATCCCGCTTTCCAGCTATATGAAAATTGGCAAAACGATCTCCCACGAACAAGCAGCAAAAATTATTGGAGATTACTTTAGTGAAATAGAAGATAAATTGTTGAATGCGCTTCAATTGATAAGGCAACAGGAAAAGACAGAGATTGATTATGAGCTTTTGATCGCATCGATCGAGCAAAAAATGAAAAAATTACGCGTGTTCCAATTCAATCTTGTGATCAACTACAGAAAGAATGTTCACTACCTTAAATTTGTTGCTCCTCCCCTGCTGATCATTGTTCTTGCATTGCTGATAACACCCCGGTTGATTTCTGATCCCACAAGAAGAATTATTGAATATAGCACCTCTTTCAAAAAACCTCATCCGTTTAGTGTTCAGCTAGTGAACGAAAACCTGACCGTATTTCAGCAGGAGGATCTGGAGGTTCGGATCCGGGTAACAGGAGAAGAGATCCCGGTGGAATTTTACATCGAAACGAACGGGATTCAGAATCGGATGAAAAGGGAGCGATCGAGGGAGTTCTTATATCTTTTCAGGACGATGCAGAAGAATACTTATTTTTCACTAATTGCACATAATTTCGTGAGCGAGCCATACCTGATAGAAGTCTTGCCACGACCAACAATCCTGCAATTCGCTGTAGAGCTGACATACCCGGCTTATACCAGACGAACGAGTGAGACACTTGAGAACACCGGAGACCTTGTTGTACCAAAAGGAACTGAAATCACATGGTCATTTTATACAAAAGATGTTGACGAGATTCAATTTTCTATTGAAGACAGCGTGCTATCTTTAAAAAAATCAGAGTCAAACGTTTTTGTTATCAGCTATCGATGCTTCTATTCAGGCAGGTACTCGGTGAAGCCGGAAAATAGTTATGGGGAAAATACAGACTCTCTCTCCTACCGGATTATCTCCATTGAAGATGGATATCCATCCATCATTACCCAGGTATTGACTGACTCAATTCTACCGTCAAATCTATTTTTCAGTGGTTCGATCAAAGATGATTATGGATTTACCAAATTGGAATTAAAATTTGAGGTATACTCCCAGGATGACTCAACAGCGAATACAAAGGGATCGAAGGCTATTGAAATACAGAATAATAGCAGAGAGGAGTTGTTTTATTACACAATTGATGTGGAATCCTATTTATCTCAGCCTGGCGACCGGATGATTTACTACTTTGAAATATGGGATAATGATGCGGTTAACGGACCGAAATCCACAAAATCAGAAATCAGGGAGATCAATACCTGGAGCAGGGAGGAGATACGGGGTTTCGCACAAGAGAATGAGAGGGAAATACAAACTGAATTAGAGAAATCAATGAAGGAGACTGAGGAGATAAGGGAGGCAATTGAGGATTTGAACAAAAAGGTTGTCGATAAGAGGCAACTGACATGGCAGGAGAAACAACAGATTCAGGAGCTGATTAAGAGAAATGAACGAGTACTTGAAAATGTGGAGAAGATCAAAGAGAAGAACCTGAGGAATATACAGGCCGACGAGCAATTTCTGGAGACAAGCCAGAACATCCTTGAGAAACAGAAGCGCCTGAATGAGTTGATGGAGCAGCTGATGACGGATGAAATGAGAAAGACTATTCAGGAATTAAAGAAGCTAATGGAGCATGTTGATAAGAAGAACTTATCCAGGTTGATGGAGCAAATGAAGCTCTCTTCAAGAGATCTGGAAGAGCAACTGGACAGGAATTTAGAGTTATTCAAACAAATCGAATTTGACCGTAAACTGGAGGAGACTATCAGGAAGTTAAAAGAGGCCGCAATGGAGCAAAAAAAACTAGCGGAAAAAATAGATGAGGACAAGAAAATATCAGAGGAGGATAAAACGAAGCAAAATCAACTTAACACAAACTATGATTCTATTCAGAAGGCATTGTCAAGGTTGGAAAAGATGGAGAAGGAGTTGAATAATCAAATAGGTTTAAGGAAAACGAAGCAGAAGCAGGATAGCCTGGCGAAAGCCATGAAAGAAGCCAAAGAACAGGTAGATATGGAAAATGCAAAAGCTGCTCCGGAAAAGCAGATGGACGCAGCCGAGCAGATGCAGGAACTGGCCAACCAGCTTACAATGATGCAGACAGAGGCAGAGCAGGATCAGTATGCAGAAGATGCCAGGCAGATTAGACAAATACTTGAAAATTTGCTGAATATTTCATTTGAACAGGAAGAGTTGATGGATCAAACGAAATTGATTAATCGAAATGATCCAAAATTTCAGGATATCATCACGGACCAAAATGAACTAAATGATAAATTGCAGAGTGCGAAAGATTCATTGATCGCAATCGGGCGAAGGCAGTTTTTATTACAGCCAGTCATTTCGCGTGATATAAATAAGATAAATGACAATATTAATGAGACTGTCGAGTCATTGACAAGCAGGAACATGGCCCTGGCTATTTCAAAACAACAGTTTATTATGACATCGATCAACAACCTGGCTGTGTTATTGAATGAGTCGATGGAGCAGATGAAAATGAATATGAATATGAGTATGCAAGGCAAGCCTAGCAGGATGTGTCAGAATCCTTCGATGGGAAAAGGAGGCAAGAGCATGAAGGATCTTAAGAAAATGCAGCAGCAACTATCTAAGCGCTTGGATCAAATAAAAAAAGGATTACAGGAGCAGGCAAAAGATGCTGGAAAGAAAGGGCAAAAAGGAGAGAAAGGCATGAATGAACAAATAGCTCGTCTGGCAGCACAACAGGAAGCGATACGAAGTGAGATGCGTAAATATCAACAACAATTAAGAGAACGGGGAATCGGGGATCATGGAGAGAATGAAGCAATAATAGAAATGGAGAGGAATGAGCAGGACCTGATCAACAAACAAGTTACGCAAGAGACCCTATTTCGCCAGCAACGAATCCTGACCCGGTTATTGGAATCAGAAAAGGCTGAGCAGAAAAGAGAGCAAGAAGAACGAAGGGAGGCTGATGAAGCAAAAATTCGAAAATATAGTAACCCGGAAGGAAGTTTAGAGTATAATAAGTATGCTGGAGGGGAAACGGAAATTCTAAAACTATCCGCTTTACCTGTAAACCGGTTCTACAAAAGTAAGGCAAACAGGTATATGATTAAAATTGTTCAGTAAATGAAAAAAAACATCGGCGAGATTTACATTCATGAAACGAAGGATCTGAGTAAGTTGGAAAAATACATCGAGGAAGTGTTGGATTATCACAATATCCCGGACGAGTATTTCGGAAATATAATGCTGGCAATCAGTCAGTCATCTGAACTAATACTGAAGAAAAGGAAGGCTAATAAGCCACTCAAAATAAACATTCACCAAACGAAAAAGGACTTATCAGTTGAGATAAGGAATGAGGGCTCCGGGAAGGAGCACACAATGGATGAATTAGACCTTGCGATCGAACGCCAGAATATACTAAAGGAAGCATTTATCATTCGCTCACTTACTGATGCAACGGAATTGAAAGATGGAGGAGATACATTGGTATTACATTTTAGTGTAACCGGGATCAATTATGAGCGATCTCTCAAACGTATGGATCAACTAAAAAACTACCTGTCAACCAGGGAAAAGGTCATTGATACCAATGAAGCCTGAGTCCATACAATTTTTTACAGAAGATTTAAGCTATCGGATCAGGGAGAAAAGGAAGCTCAGAAGAGATCTGGAAAAGGTTATCACAGGTGAGAATTTTAAGAAAGGTCAGCTGAACATCATCCTATGCAGTGACCGGTTTCTCAGAGAGTACAATCGGAGATACCTGAAACGCGACTACTTTACCGATGTGATTGCGTTTGATCTCTCAGGTGAACAAAACCAGCTGAGAGGGGACATCTATATTTCCCTGGAACGAGTACGAGAAAATGCGAAGCAATACAACACATCCATAAAGGAAGAGTTACTGAGGGTAATGATACATGGGATCCTTCATTTAATGGGAATGGTGGATCAGCATGATGAAGAGAAAAGTAAGATGAGAGAAAAGGAGAATAGTTATCTAGCAAATTTAGTGAAATAGCTCATAATCAGTTATATACCTTGTATTGTGCCAGGTGAAACGGAAAATGGAAAATAAAGAAAAGTATGACATCATCGTTGTTGGAGCCGGGCATGCAGGGTGCGAAGCAGCCGCAGCTGCTGCAAGGCTTGGATCCCGGGTGTTGTTAATCACAATGAACATGAACAACATGGCTCAAATGTCATGCAATCCATCAATCGGAGGAATTGCTAAAGGGCAAATTGTCAGAGAGATTGACGCGATGGGTGGATTAACAGGTATCATATCTGATCGGACAATGATCCAGTTCAGGATGCTGAATTTGTCAAAAGGACCAGCTATGTGGAGTCCCCGGGCACAGAATGACCGCATGCTTTTTTCCAATGAGTGGAGGGAGCATTTGGAGGGGATACCAACGCTGGACTTCTGGCAGGATTCGGTAGATGAAATTATTGCGAGTAAAGGGAAGGTTACAGGAGTCAATACGGCGCTGGGAATGTCATTTCAGGCGAAAGCGGTAATTCTTGCAAACGGAACCTTTTTAAATGGAATTATTCATATTGGAGAAAAGCAGTTTCAAGGAGGGAGAATAGGTGAGAGATCCTCGAAATCCATTACAGAGAGTTTGCATGTTTTGGGATTGGAATCAAAGCGTATGAAAACCGGGACACCAGCACGAGTAGACGGAAGAACACTGAATTTTGATGAAATGACAGAGCAGAAAGGAGAGGATAATTCACAGAGGTTTTCGTTTACTGAGACACCGAAATTAACAAGGCAGCGCAGTTGTTATCTAACGTTTACCAGTCAGAAAGTTCACGATATACTGAGGGGCGGATTCGAAAGGTCTCCTCTTTTCAAAGGGCGAATAAAGGGAGTTGGGCCCCGATACTGCCCATCGATTGAAGATAAAATTGAGCGATTTGCTGATAAAGAGAAGCACCAACTCTTTATTGAACCGGAAGGATGGAATACGGTGGAGTATTATGTGAATGGATTTAGCTCATCACTGCCGGAGGAGGTACAGTTTGCTGCCCTTAGAAAGGTACCCGGGTTCAGGGATGCAAAGTTTTTTCGTCCCGGATATGCCATCGAATATGATTACTTTCCCCCACATCAGTTGACCTTTACGTTAGAGACAAAAGTCATTGAAAACCTTTTTTTAGCAGGTCAAATCAACGGAACAACAGGATATGAAGAGGCAGCCGCGCAGGGAATCATAGCAGGAATCAATGCACACCTCAAACTCAACAGGAAGCCTCCTTTTATTTTAAGGCGATCAGATGCCTATATTGGCGTGTTGATCGACGATCTGATAACAAAAGGAACAGATGAACCATACCGGATGTTTACTTCACGCGCAGAGTACCGAATATTACTGAGGCAGGATAATGCGGATTTCCGGTTAACAAGAAAATCAAATGAAATGGGGCTTGCATCTGAGGAACGGATGCGAAGGCTGGAGAAAAAATATCAGGCGATAGAGAAAATAATGAAGTTTCTCAACAAAACGAGTGTGACGCCAGGTGAAGTGGAAAGCATGATGAATAGACGGGGAACGCCAGGATTGACACAGAAAATGAAGCTGGATAGTATATTGTTAAGGCCTCAGATCTCGGTGGAAGATATGGTGGAATTTATTCCACGCGTAGCCGACTTTATGAGGAAATTAGGGAAAAATATTAATGAGGAAATAAAGGAAGCCGAACTACTTGTGAAATACAATGGATATATTCAGAAGGAGCAGGAGATTGCTGATAAAATGTCCAGGCTTGAGGATATTCCCTTGAAAAATGATATTGATTATCATAAATTAAAGTCATTATCGTCAGAGGCAAGGGAAAAACTGAGTAAAGTAAAACCCGCTACAATCGGGCAGGCAGGACGAATTAGCGGTGTTTCTCCTGCTGATATTTCTGTATTAATTGTCTACCTGGGCAGGTAAATGTTCCACGTGAAACACACATTCATGGTCGAAAACCTAACGCATTGTCCACTCTGCAATCATTCGGATTTCCTCATTTTTCTGGAAAGCAAAGATTGTTTTCTCTCACAGGAACTATTTATCATTCAGGAGTGTAAGGGATGCGGGTTCCGTTTCACCAATCCCAGGCCAACTGAATCGTCTATGGAAAGTTATTACCAGTCAGAAGATTATATTTCTCATGATTCAGATAAAGGCGGATTGATTCCGGCTCTCTATAAGCTGGCACGCCACTGTACAATTCGGGCAAAATACAGAATCGTCCGAAAGTACAGTAACAGCCAAACGATCCTGGACATTGGATGTGGAACAGGCGAGTTTCTGCACTATTGCCAACAAAGAGGAATGAACTGTCAGGGCGTTGAGACTGCAGAAAAAGCAAGAGCGATTGCCAGACATACCAAGACGCTAGCTGTAGATAGCGATTTCCTGACGAAAAAAGAGCAATCCGCGCACTATGATTGCATCACACTCTGGCACGCCCTGGAGCATATCCATCGATTGGATGAAACCATGAACAAGATCAAAAATGAGCTTCAACGAGATGGTGTATTAATTATAGCGTTACCAAACTGTAACTCATTTGATGCCCGGCACTATGGAAAATACTGGGCTGCCTATGATCTTCCCAGGCACATTTTTCATTTTACAAAAGATACCGTTGAATTTCTTGCAACGAAACATGAAATGACCTGTCAGAAAATTATCCCGATGAAATTAGATGCATTCTATATTTCACTCCTGAGTGAAAAATATAAATATGGTTCTCAAAATTGGATCCGTGCGCTGAGGTCCGGACTCAGGTCAAATTTGAAATCCGGAAAACCGGAATTTGGACATTCGAGCCAGATATATCTCCTGAAGAATAAAATTTCTTAATTTTAAGCCTTAGAACGAACGAATACCCTGAGTGGAATTATTCATCGTTTGATTCAGGAAAACAGCGTAGAGCACCCTCAAATTAAATCAGCTTGTAATCGCCTGATATACAAACACATAATGAAGAAATCCCAGACATCAAGGAAATTTTACTGCATCTCGTACCTTGTACTCGGGCTCCTTGCCCTGGGCATCCTCATGTTGATTCCACGAATCCGGAAAATCCAGGAAAAGCCGGATCACATTCTTTCCAGTTTTGAATTGGTACTTCAGGATCATGAGCAACATATTCGAGCAGACATCGAATTTGTATTCCAAAAATTTTTCCAGGATTCAACAGGCCGGATCACCGAAAGTCGGCTTTCTGATATCCGGGAGCCAGCCGATCCGGAATTAACCCTGTTAATCTATCAGAAAGATTCGTTGATCTATTGGTCTGACAACCGGGTACCATTTTATTTGTTACCGGAGCGGTTTACAACAGAAATCCCATCTGTTATCCATCTATCAAACGGATGGTACGAGATCCTGACAATGCAAGAGGGAGATTACATTTTTGTCGGTTTGTGTTTGATTAAGCAGGATTATCCATTCCAGAACCAATACCTCCAAAATATCTATACGGGTTCTCTTTCTTTGCCCGATGAGGTGGAAATCACGCTGCAGCAGGGGCCCTATAGTGCGTTCTCCAGAAAGGGTAACTTTTTATGCTCACTGATCATTCCTGACGAGATAGCCTCGCAAACCAATCATGGATGGTGGGTCATTTTTCTACTTCTTGCTTATCTCTTTTTCATCGCTCTCCTATTTCACTTTTCATTCCATGTGCAGGATATCATTCGGGGAGATCGCTTACTGGTTCTGTTATTGGTTGCCTGTATCATCATTTTGCGAGGGGTTCAGTTTTTTCTTTCTTGGCCCGAATCACTCTATCTGGCGAAGCTATTCGGTCCGGAATACTATTCCTCATCCTTTCTCTTTCCATCTCTGGGAGATGTTTTAATAAACAGCCTGCTTTTTCTGGCGATTTCATACATTTTTTACCTTCGATGGCCGTCCCAGGGTGCCGCAACACAATCCACAAAATGGATCCGAATCTGTGACTATTTCGTGCGCCTGTTGATCAGTTTTATGGTTCTTGTCTTGGTCATGGTGAGCATTCGCAGCCTGGTTATTCACTCTTCATTAGCCATGAATCTTGAAAATATATCACACCTCTCATGGGAAAGCGCCCCCGCATTTCTGAGTATCGGGTTTCTGATTATCGCCTGGATTCTGTTTACAATGCGTTTGGCCGGAAGGGATTTTTTAATCAATTTAAGACAGGAAAACAAGCAGCAGCGATCCTCTTTTACCTGGTTTTTCATAGCGATGGTGCTCTCGTCTGTTTGCGCAACTGTTGTATTGAACAGCTCAAATGCAGAGCGTGAAAAGGAGCAACGTGAGCAGGTAGCCATGCAACTGGCTCACAGGCAAAATCCGGTAACTGAACTTAAATTGAACCAGAATATAGGAGCAATGCGTGAAGACACCAACCTGAGGCGGATTGCTGACTATTCCAATGAACAAATTGATCAGCATGTGGTTGATGATTCGCTGACAAATTACATCCTGCACAGATACTTCAAGGATTACTGGAACAATTTTGATATCCAGATTACAATTTGCAGAGAATCAAAGACCTTGCGGATCCAGCCTCAGGGGTTTGTGGTTGGGTGTATGGATTATTTTCAGGATGTGATAACCGCATTTGGCAGGAAGACTACCAGTGATGAGATCTTTTTTTTGGACTATGGATACTGGAGTGAGAACTATGTGGCCCGGGTTGCAGAGGAGAATCAGGAGTTGGAGATATACATAGAGGTGAGCTCGAGAAACATTTCCAAGGATCTTGGATATCCTGAATTACTGGTCGACAGACGATCGTATGATGCTCCGGATATCGTTGACTATTCATATGCTTTTTATCAGGAGAACCAACTGGTATACAGAGCAGGGGAGTATGATTATGGATTTGATCTGGGAAAATTTGTTGATACGACCACCTGGGTTTTACATCCGGCACAGGAGGGAATGGATCATTTTCTCTACAGGATAGATGAGAAAGTTACATTGCTGGTAAGCAAACAACAATCAACCTGGCTGAACATTATTTCCCCCTTCTCATACTTGCTGATTTTTCTCTTCATTCTGTCGTTTTTGGGGATCGGTTTGTGGAATCTGAAAGAGATCCGGGCGTTAACCATTCGATCCCTGCGTAACCGCCTTCAACTAACCATGCTCGGGATGATCCTCTCCTCATTCATCATTATCGGCATACTGATGATGATGTATCTCACCAGGCTAAACAGTGAAAAGAATGAAGAAAACCTGTTGGAGCGAACCCTTTCCATTCTGATCGAGGTCGAGCATAAATTTGATCATCTGCATGATCTGCAGGAGATAGAAAGGGAGGATCTGGAGAGCGTGTTGATCAAATTCTCCAACGTCTTTTTTTCCGACATCAACCTGTACGATCCACAAGGTATTTTACTTGCCTCATCGCGCTCCCGGATCTTCCAGGAGGAATTAATATCCGACTGGATAAACAGGGAGGCGCTGAACCAGTTGAAGGAGAATAAAACCAGCATGTTTGTGCAAATAGAAAATATTGGATTGTTGCATTACCTATCTGCCTATGTTCCCTTCTACAATACACAGAATAAACTACTTGGATACCTCAACCTGCCTTATTTTTCACGCCAGGATGATTTGAAACGAGAGATCTCTACATTCCTGGTCGCTTTTATTAACATCTATGTCCTCTTTATTTTGCTTGGGGCGCTTGTCACCTATTTGATATCCAACTACATTACTTCACCTTTGAAACTTCTGGCCTTACGGATCGGGTCCATCCGGTTTGGTAAAACTGATGATAAGCTTGTCTGGCGATATGAAGATGAAATAGGGAACCTTGTTGGCGAGTACAACCGGACACTGGATGAACTGGCTGTCAGCGCTGAAAAACTGGCTGTTTCCGAGAGAGAATCTGCCTGGCGGGAGATGGCTCAGCAGGTTGCTCACGAGATCAAAAATCCGCTCACCCCAATGAAGTTAAGTATTCAATACCTGCAAAAAGCATGGGATGATAAGGCAGAAGACTGGGATCAGCGGCTGAACCGTTTCTCTGAGGCACTGATTGAACAAATTGACACGCTGAGTGCTATCGCGTCAGAGTTCTCCTATTTTGCAAAAATGCCTGAACCAGAAAACGAGATCATGGATCTGGATGAACTTGTAAAAACGTCTATGACAATATATAAGGATGTAACCTCCATCCGGTTTGAATCACATACTTCGCCTGGCCCGAAACATATCTATGCCGACCGCCGGCAACTTCTCCGGGTATTCAGCAACCTGATCAACAATGCCATTCAGGCTTACGAAGGGCAAAGTGGAGGATTGATCATCCTGAAAACAGAATCAGAAGGAGATTTCCACGTATTGACTATTTCAGATAATGGGAAAGGAATTCCAGCCGGAGAAGCAGATAAAATATTTCAACCAAATTTCACTACACGCAGCGGTGGAGCCGGTCTTGGTTTAGCCATAGTGAAAGGGATCGTTCTATCTATTGGCGGAGAGATCAGCTTCTCTTCAGATCCCGGAGTACAAACTGTTTTCACAGTTCGATTTCCGGCTGCCAAGGCTGATGACCCCAAAACAGACAGCACATGAAGAAAATTTTAACTCTTCTATTCATTGCGGTGATCCTTGCAACCATCGGATGCCAGGAAGATAACCCGAATGAGATTTACTATCCATTTAAAAACGAGATCTGGCAGAGATTTAATATCCTTAGTTTTGAGCTTTCTGTAGAGAAAGCAGATAAGCCCTATAAAATCGTGTTATTTGCCAGACACAATCGGGATTTTCCCTTTAAAGCACTCGATTTTAATATGGTGATGAACACCCCCTCCGGGGAGGAACGAATCAATGAGTATCACCTTAAGGTTAAAAATCGTGCTGGTGAGTTTCTGGGAAGCTGTGAAAATGAGATTTGTAAAGCTACGATTGTGCTGAAAAAAGAGATTTACATCACCAAGTCAGGACTCCTTCTCATCGAACTGGAGAACCTGACTCCCCGCCTGGAAACACCCGGTTTATTGGGAGTTGGAGTTCGCATTGAGAAACGATGAAAGAATCGTTCTGGTTTCCCGCTCATCCTGTTCCATTTGCCTGACAAGCTCGTCGAGCGAGTTGAATTTCAATTCATCTCTTGTCCGTTGCAGGAAGTGGATGGTAATATTTCTGCCATAAATATCTTTAGAGAAATCGAAGATATTGACCTCAATGGTAAATGAGGATTCTGAAAGAGTGGGGCGAAATCCGATATTGGCCATCCCATAATAGTGATCCGGTCCGATGTCGATACGGGCTGCATATACGCCGGTGTAAGGATGATAGAGTGATTCGTTTGCAGGCTTGATATTTGCTGTAGGATATCCCAGTTTGCGGCCCAATTGTTTGCCGCGAATGACAGGTCCGGATATTGAAAACAGCGTTGACGTCATATGCAGCAAAGCTACAAAGAAATATTCCTTAGCAGAGAAGAAGAATTGGTTAGTACTCGTTCTCTTTTGCGATACGTTTGATTGTTACCAACTCGATGATCGCATAGATATAGTGTCCCCATACTCCTGCAAGCAAAATAATCAGTGTAATGATCATCCATAATGGAGCTATGGGTGTCCAGAGTGTACGAGTAGGTTTTTCCTCAGCTAAAAAATATTTGGGAATGGCCCAGGACGACCATGCCTCTCCCTTGACAAAACCATACAGGTCGTGCTCATCGATTCTGGCTATGACCAGAATTTGACCGGTAGAATCGCCAATGATTGTGGGCGGAAAATCCACATACCCGGTCCCCTCTTCGTCCAGCCATATATCACCTATAGGCAGTGGCCGGAACAGACTGGGAACAAAAAGATAAATGGATTCTTCAGCAATGGGTTCCATCTCTCCTGAGGGATTAAATTGCATCCCTGTAACACGGATATACTTAATTGAATCCTCTTCGAAAAAGGAAACTTTCAGGGATGCCGGTTTCGACATGAAAACTTCCGAAGAAGAGTCGTATTTATCAGTTCCCTGAAAGTCGGCCTGGTAAGAAATCAATCCTTCATCATCGGCAGGCAGGGGAGGAGTTAACGGTACAGTAAGCCGTGCAAAACCTGTTGAGTCTGTTACAGCTTCACCCAGATCAAGCTGGTCTGTTCCGTTGGATACCGAAAAGGTTATAGGCGCATTCTGAAGCTCAATAAAGGTTCTGCCTCTGCGGATGGAGAGCTTAGCAGATAGCTCGACACTATCGTTAGATGAGTAGAGTGTTGAAAAATTGAGATATGTGCCAACCGAACTAACTTCCTCAGGTTCATTATCTTCCTGGGCTGACAGAGCCGGAACAAGAAGCATCAGGATTGTAACCATCCATAAGAAATAGGCTATTTTTATCTTTTTCATGTATCTGAACTATTCAGGTTTGACAATGATTCTTAAAGGATTTCTTCTTCAGGAACAGGTTTATCTCCCATTTCGCTGACGTTTATGATCGGTATGATCTTTGAGCCGATCGTCATCATCAGGGCAAAGAAAGCTACACCTGAAGCTGAGAGCGCCCATTCAATCCATGTCGCATTGTAGAACATCCACTCCGTTCTTGAATCCTGGATTGGCAGGTAAGGTGACTCCAGGGTAGGCACGACGATCAGGTAACGATTGATCCACAATGCCAGGATAACAACAACCGCTGAAATAGTGATGTTGCCTATTGTCCTGAGTTTGGGAATCCCAACTACGATCATGGGAAACAATACGCCTACGTAATTGGAGAGAATAAAGAGCCAGAAATATTCATCAAAGAGCAGTTGAATCAACAGTTCGTCATTTCTTTCCGATCCATACCATTTAGTCAGGTAATCGCTGAAGGTGAAGTATCCGAATAATGCTGCAAGAACCAGCTGAATGACGCCCACATTGACGAAATGTTTTCGTGTGATGTATTTTTCCAGGTGGTATATTTTCCTGAAAAGCCACATGACAACGATCAACACACCGCAACCGGAAAATACGGCTGCGATCACAAAATATGGACCGAATATCGTACTGTGCCAGCCGGGCTGGAGAGTCACACTGAAAATCCAGGCCAACACGGAATAAACGATTACAGCAATCGCTATGACCATCCCGGCCATGATGTCTGTTGCTTTGTGAAGCCGCTTTTTTTGCTCGGGCAATCCTTGATAACCAAGTGCCAGGATATGGTACATCTTCCGTTTCCAATTTGGGATTTTGGCGTCCTGGAAATCACGGATGGCAGAGAGATCCCTCAGAATTGCCAGGTAGAGGAAGATAAAACAGCCAACGATATCTGTTGCGATCGCGATGACGTCCCAGGTGATCGGAGACTGAATACGTCCGTATATTACAAGGTACTGAAGCCGGTCGAGCCTTCCGATGCATAAAAGAATGTAGATAGGGCCGATCAGCAGGGCAATGATGGTGATGAACTCAGCCATCCGGATAATCGGCTTGCGCCATTCCGCCCGGAAAAGATGTAGTGTACCTGAGATCAATGCACCGGCATAACTAACACCCATGAAGAAGATAAAATTCACGATGTAGATCCCCCAAACCACGTTGTCACGCATTCCAGTAACAGCATGACCTTCGGCGATCTGAAGATAGAGAGCATAAAACCCCAGCGCAATCACGGCAAGCAGGAAAAAGATCCATATTGCCTGGATGAAGCTGGTTCTCTCAATCTGCGGGATGAACTCTTCGAGTAAGCTTGATTGTTTATCGTTTGCCATAGTTATCTCTTCTTTTGTTTCTTAACATAAGGCGTATTGTCGTATCTGGATCTGACCTCCTCGTCGAGACCGTCAAAGCCGCGATCTACCGGAAACTGTCTTTCAACAGGCGGCAGGTAGTAAACACTTGGACGGGTGCCCAGTACTTCAAGGTAGCGATAGCCTCCACGATCACGGATCAACTCACTGAATTGATAGGTCTCGGACCCATTGGTCACTACATCTTCTTCGATGTCACCAAAATAGATGACACCCATCGGACAGGCTGCAACGCAATAGGGTAGTTTCCCAACACGGATCAGATCAGGGCAAAAATCGCACTTGGATACCGTACCTTCTAACCCGGGGCTACTAGACTCAGGAGAATAGGGTTGGGTATCTTCATCATACTCCGGGTAATCACTCCAGGCAAACACACGGGTAGAATAGGGACAACCAGTGATACAGAATTTACACCCGATGCACCTCTCAGAATCAATCAGCACAATACCGTCAGACCGTTTGTAGGTGGCACCCACCGGACAGACGCTTACGCAGAGGGGATTGTCGCATTGAAAACAGGGTTTAGGAAACCAGTATGGCGCAGTGTTTTCGGTATCCTGGAGAAGGTAAATCTTTATGAACTCCTGGCTTTTGGGAAGATGGTGTCCCTCCTGACATTTTTCCACACAAGCCCTGGCATTTTTGCATCTTGCAAGGTCGATAACCATGACGAACTTTTTACCGGGAATTCCCTCCCGCGACTCTTTCCTGGAGACTCGGGGGTATCGAATGTGAGCTTTGTCAACCTCAATGATCTCGCCATCGGTAGAAAGCACCTTCACCGTCTCTCCCGATTCAGCTGCACTGGTATCCAGGTAAGCAGAAACCAAGCCACCTGTCGCAGCTATCCCGGCACCGGTTGCCAGGCTTTTTTTCAGGAAATCCCTTCGTGTACTCTTTTTCGGGTTGTTCTCAGAATTTTTTTTCACAAGGATTTGATTTTTAGGATATCAAAAAAAAGGCGCTCACGAAAAGTCGACGTCAGCACCCTTATTTATTTCATAAATCGAAAATCAGTTATTTACCCATTTTGCGCATATAGGCTACAAGCGCCCAGCGGTCAGATTCACTGGTGACCTTCTTTTCGAAATTAGGCATTTCATCCCGACCGACAAATGACATGTAGTAGATTTCCCCGTCACTATATTTCTGGAATGCAGCTGTAGAGAAATCACCGGGAAAGGTTTTCAGCATGGCTGATTTCGGGCCGTCACCCAGTCCTTTGCTGCCGTGGCATGATTTGCAGTATTTTGACCACATCATCTTTCCGTCAGCAAGCGCTTCTTTATCACCAGCTTTCACCGTGGTTTTCATGGCTTTGTATTTGGCCGGAATATCCCATGGCTTTTTGTCCTGGGCCTGTGTATAATTGGCTGTCAGAAAGACTAGCACAAAGATGAATCCGCTGATGAGGGTTACTGTTTTAAGCATTGTTTTCATGATAATTTATTTTATGGTTAATAGTAATGGTTTGTTTCTTAGTTGATTAATTTCCCTAGAAATTCCACAGTCGGGTCATGTTAAACCCGATGATGATTTCTCCATTGAAGAAATCGTTCTGGTTATACATCACGATATCCTGAGGCAAAATACCCTGTCCGGCAGAGAGGAAAATATGGAAGGCATGGGTGGAGGTGGCGATCTCGACTCCTATTCCAACGTTGGGGATTGGAGAGTTCGGGCCGTAGTAAAGTCCTTTCTGTCCATATTTCAGGATGAATGGTGTATCGTAGCCAAGCATCAGAGGTTGTTCGTAGCTCAAGGTAATTGAGGTTTGCGGACTTACCCTGATCCTTCCGATGGCCGAAATGGAAAATGCATCGTTCTTAATGGTTGTATCCACCTTATTGTAATGCACAAAAGAGAAGCCGAGCTGCATCGATAAATTCCGTGTGAAACGTCGGGCAAACATCAGTTCATGATAATAGGAAAGGCGGTCAATAAACGCGTAATCATTTCCGAAATTTGATTTATTTGTAGCATTCAGGGCTACATTTCCATAATAACCGATCGTTAGCGGGAAACCACCGTCTTTGCGTTGCCGGAAGAAGGTGTATTTCAGGGAGAGATCTTGGTATCGCTTATTTTTCGTGGTCCCGAATCCGATTGCCAGGTTATCGGTAATGCTGTAGTTTAATCCCATCCGGATGTTGCTTGCACCCCAGATCCCGAAGAGGTCTTTGAATGCATTCTGGATGGTTCCGAACCGGTGTTGCAACACAAACTCAAGTGTGTTTGAGGGAAAGGTTTGCACAGTTTGATGGTCCATGAATAGCCCACTTTCGAAAGCATTTCGCTGAAGAGGTTTCTTCTCTTTTT
>JACNKI010000018.1 GCA_014382125.1 Bacteroidota bacterium
GAGATAAACTTGAATCCCCGGGTTTCATCAAACCGTTTCGCTGCTTTGATCAAGCCCAGATTGCCTTCATTTATCATGTCCGGGAGACTCAGTCCCTGGCTCTGGTATTGCTTGGCTACAGAAACAACAAACCGTAAATTGGCTTTGCAGAGCTTCTCCAGTGCAATCTGATCACCCTGTTTGATGCGCTGAGCAAGATTTACCTCCTCGTCAGCAGTGATCAACTCCTCTTTACCGATATCCTGCAAGTACTTGTCCAGGGAAGCTGTATCCCTGTTAGTAATTGATTTCGAGATTTTTAACTGCCTCATTCTAATTTAAATATTCGACTAATCTTGACAACTCAAGTTACGATCTTATAACGGGTTTGCAAAATTTTTATTTAACCTTTTTTGATTTTTTTTCAATCAAACTCAAAATATTTTTTTAACTTACTGGGACACAAGCCTTCCAGCGGAAACAACCACTTCGAAACGTATTTAACCACTCTCCTTTGACTGATCACTCTGTAAAGTAACAGGAAGCACTTTGATCTCTCCGTCACGCCGGATCTTTACTTTTACTGTCTCACCCGGACTGTGCTGGCCCATAAACTCTGTTAGTTCCGATTTGCTGTTGACGGCTGAATTCGACAGTTGAAGGATAATATCTCCTTTACGGAGACCACCTTTTTCCGCTGAGCTGCCTTCAACCACATCCTGAATGTAGATTCCCTGTGGAACGTCCAATCCCTGCTCTTTTGCGAAACGGTCATTTATTTCACGATAATAGATCCCGAAATAAGCCCGCTGGATTTTCCCATACTTCATTAAATCATCTACAACTTTCCTGACAATATTAACAGGTATGGCAAAAGAATAACCCTGGTAGTAACCGGTCCCGCTTGCAATGGCGGCATTGATCCCAACCAGTTCTCCCCGTGTATTGACCAACGCTCCTCCGCTATTACCTTGATTAACAGCTGCATCGGTTTGTATAAACGATTCGATAGCTCCCTGTGATCCCAGGATATTGATATTACGGGCTTTCGCACTGACGATCCCTGCTGTTACAGTTGAGGTTAAATTAAACGGATTTCCAACAGCAAGGACCCACTCTCCTATCTTTACATCATCCGAATTTCCGTATGCAAGGATTGGCAGGCCTCCCTCATTGATCCTGATTAATGCAATATCAGAACTTGGATCTGTTCCGACGATGGACGCAATGTATTCACGTCTGTCGTTTAGCGTCACAGTAACTTCGTATGCATCCTGCACGACATGATTATTCGTTACGATATATCCTTCGGGAGATATAATCACACCGGATCCCATGGCTTCATAAAGAAATGTCCGTTCTCTTGGTGAAGGCTTTCTATAGTGGAAAAACTCGAAAAAATCATTATATACTAAGCTCTTCCGCTGAAATTTGGTCTTGATGTGAACGACTGCATTCACAGAAAGTTCAGCTGCTGCCTCAAAATCAGGTAGGTTCATAGGGGTGTGGGAGGCAAAGCTTACCGGTTTGACAGGAAAGGATACAGGTACATCAGAATAGACGGGGCTCTCTCTCTCCACCAGATGAAACAGACCCAGTGACACAGCTCCTCCTGCTATCGCGATGAGTAGTCCAACTGCTATCTTCTTCATATCTACAAATCTTTATCTGTTAAGAAACGTCTATCCACACAGGATAGTACGATGCCAATGTTAAAAAGTGTTAACATTTTTTCCTGCTTATGTATAACCTTTTGGCTTCAACCCGGATTAAGAAAGAAAATCCTTAACACCATGAGTAATTTTCTTTTTGTAACCGGACTGGTAATCCTGGCACACATCTATCCAGTTGACTCCGATAATCGTGCCATACCCGATAGTAACCTGAAAATGGGTCAACATGTCAGAGTTCTTTTCTGGAATGTGGAAAACCTATTTGATTATCATGATGATACCACCACAATTGATGAGGAGTTCACAGGTGCAGGAGCGATGCACTGGACCTATTCAAAACTTAGGAGAAAGCTTGCGCATGTCGCTAAAACGATCCTGGCGGCAGGAGCCTGGAATCCTCCCGGCATCATCGGATTCTGTGAGGTAGAGAATAGGTACGTTCTGAACAAATTGGTCTATGACTCTCCCCTGAAACCGTTTCATTACAGGATTATTCATAGAAATTCTCCTGACCGGCGTGGGATTGACGTAGCTATACTTTACAGGGAGACGATCTTTAATCCAACCTATTCGGAATGGATTTCCATCCAGTTTCCGTTTGACACAATAGTAAAAACCCGGGATATTCTTTACGTGAAAGGAGTTCTCCATCACACCGACACCATCCATCTCTTCGTCAACCACTGGCCCTCACGCCGTGGTGGGGAGAAAGTCTCAGCTCCAAAAAGGAACTACGTAGCATCCGTACTTCGGCAAAAAGCCGACTCTATCTTAAGGACAGCCAAGCAGTATGGGACACGTGACCTGAGATACGCAAATCGCGAATCTCTAATCGCATATCCGTACATCCTGATCATGGGTGACTTCAACGATGAGCCGGATAATGAAAGTCTCTGTACCATACTTCGGGCAGGGCATCCCGACACCACAGAAAATCCATCCGGTCTGGTGAACCTGATGTATCCGAAATTGCATCTTGAAGGCAGCCATAAATTCAGAGACCATTGGGGGCTTCTGGATCAGTTCATCACATCCGGATCATTGGTAATGGGTGAAACCAATCTCCGGATTGATCCAGGTTCAGTAACGATATACAAACCAGACTTTATGATGAAAGATGATATCAAATACCTCGGCAACAAACCCAACAGAACCTTTCTCGGACCTCGCTATCTGGGAGGGTTTTCGGATCACTTGCTGATTTATTTGGATATACGAATTAGAGATAAAAGTCATTAAAGTCATTAGAGTCATCAAGGAAAAAAAGAAAGGAGTTGAAATGAAGTTAGAAGAATTAAAAGTCTATCAATTATCTATGGACATCTCAGAAAAAATTTGGAATGTTGTAGCCAATTGGAAATATTTTGAGAAAGATACCATTGGAAAACAACTTGTAAGATCAGCTGACTCAATAAGCACCAACCTTAGTGAAGGATTTGGAAGATATCATTACAAAGATGCTAGAAATTTCTACTATTACTCACGGGGAAGCCTGTTTGAGACTAAAACGTGGCTCAAAAAAGCATTAAACAGGAAATTTGTTGAACCCGATGAATATCAAAGATTAGCTCAAAGTCTGAATATCCTGGGAGCATTGATTAACAACTATATCAAATCAATTGGATCAAAATAATCAATGCTGCAAAAGACCCTCCCTCTTTCCCTTAATGACTCTAATTACCCTAATGACTAAA
>JACNKI010000068.1 GCA_014382125.1 Bacteroidota bacterium
TCTGTCCGACTTGTCCTGAGTAACAACCCTGATGCTTACGTACTTAGCCGTGCCCGTCAGTTCCATATTCCTACGCTTACATTTTCGCGTCCGGAGCTTTACCAATCTAATCATATCATGGATATCCTTTCAGTTCAGGGAATCGATTATATCGTACTGGCCGGGTTTTTATGGCTTATCCCTGCCTATATTCTGAAAGCCTACCCCAACCGAATCGTAAACATCCATCCTGCCTTGCTACCCAACTATGGAGGAAAAGGGATGTATGGCAGGCGGGTTCATGAGGCTGTCATTGCTGGGGGAGAGAAAGAGTCGGGGATCTCGATTCACTATGTGAATGAAAAATATGACGATGGGCAGATTATTTTTCAGGCGAAATGTCCGGTGGAACCAGGGGATACCCCTGAAACCCTGGCAGCCAGGATCCACGAGCTGGAACATAAGTACTACCCGGAGGTTATAGAGAAAGTGATACTGGATGCTGGATCCTAGATGCTGGATGCTGGAACCTGGATGCTAGAATCCGGGTTTACCTAGAAGTGCAAACATATTCCGTTTATAGGCTTCGACGCCTGGCTGGTCAAAAGGGTTAACGCCAAGCGTGTATCCGCTTAACGCACAAGCAAATTCATAAAAATAGATGAGCTCACCCAGGTTGTACTCATCCAGAGAAGGGATCGAGATCCGGATGTTCGGCACGCCTCCATCCACATGTGCCATAAGGGTTCCTAATTCCGCCTGGCAATTAACTTCCGAGAGTGTTTTTCCAGCCAGAAAGTTCAATCCGTCATTGTTGTCAGCGTCTGTTGGGATCCTCAACTCTCTGCCTGATCGCTTCACCGACAGAACAGTTTCAAACAGGTTTCGGGTTCCCTCCTGAATAAATTGTCCCATAGAGTGAAGGTCGGTGGTGAAGGTAACCCCTGCCGGGAAAATTCCTTTGCCCTCTTTCCCTTCGCTCTCCCCATAAAGTTGCTTCCACCATTCTGTCAGGATGACCAGCTGAGGCTGGTAGGTGACCATGATCTCAGTTGTTTTGCCTGTTCGGTAAAGTATGTTGCGTATGGCAGCGTAGAGCGCTGCAGGATTCAAATCAACATCGGATTTTCTACGGGTCACCTGCTCCATTTCGATAGCTCCTTCCAGCAGACGTGTAATATCCAACCCTGCCACAGCAATCGGTAGTAGTCCCACCGGTGTCAATACGGAATAACGACCACCTATGTCGTCAGGAATCACAAAAGTCTCATAACCCTCGATGCCGGAAATCTTCTTCAATGCTCCTTTGGATGCATCCGTGATGGCGATGATCCGCTCCCGGGCTCCCCTCTTGCCATACTTCTGTTCCAGGTGCTTCTTGATCAATCTGAATGCGACAGCAGGCTCTGTTGTTGTTCCCGATTTTGAGATGATCGCTACCGCATAGGAGTATCGGTTTAGAAGATCCATCAGGTCAGCGTGATAATCTTCACTCAGATTCTCGCCGGCATAGATAACCACCGGGTTTTTCCTGTCGCTGAGGAGAGAGAGAAAAGATGGACTCAGGGCTTCGATCACTGCACGGGATCCCAGGTATGAACCCCCAATTCCAATGATAACGAATACCTCTGCCAATCGCCTGATCCGTGTAGCACTCCTGTTGATCTTTTCAAACAGCTCGGGATCTTTCTGAGAAGGCAAACGAATCCATCCAAGGAAGTCATTCCCAGCTCCTGTGCCACTCATTAATTTGTCGTGAGCAGATGCTATCTCCGGCTGGATAGACTCAATTGAGCCTTCCGGAAGAAAGGAAATTGCATTGCTGATGTCGATAGATACCTGCATAAACTGAAATTTTGAGGTAAAGATAACAGATTCCCGGCAATGCAGTGTATAAGAAAGAAACAGGGGCGCAATTCAATGCGCCCCTGAAAAAATCAATAAACAAACTCAGATGAAAAAGTACGTTAACCAGGAAACAAAATTAGGTAAGATTTTCTCTTCAATCTGTTAATGAATATTAAGATACGTTAAAAAATGTTAAAATGAATGTTTGAGAATTTCCTCTACATTTGTATAAATGAACCGCAAAGCCCTAATCGGAATCATCATTATTATGACGGCAGCTCTGATTGGCCTGCTGGGAATTCAGCTCTACTGGATTCAGAGTGCTTCATCAGTGAAGGAGGCCAGTTTCAGACGGAGTGTCAATGAAGCCATGGCCAGAGTCGTTTACAAGCTCGAACGGCTCGAGAAGAGAAGGGCTGCTGAGATCAGCCCTTTTGGAGGTATGCTAAGCTTTAACCGACATCTCGATTATTCCCTCTTTATCACCGAACATGAGATGGATTCGTTGATCTCACAGGAGTTAAATATCCGTGGGGTGGATACGCGGTATCAATTCGGGATCTATAAACCGGAACGGGATCTGTTCATCATGGAGAAGTCGAGTGAACACCGGATGCAGCTGATCCAGAAAGGGTATGCTTACCCGCTCTTCTCTTTTGATATGTTCACGACTCCTGAGTACCTGTTGATCTACTTTCCGTATGAACGGCAATTTTTGCTAACCGAACTCTGGGGAATGCTCTTGATATCTATTGTGTTGATCGTAGTGATCGTCTATACATTCTCCTATACGATCACGATTCTGGTCCGACAGAGAAAGTTGTCGGATATGAAAACCGACTTTATCAATAACATGACCCATGAATTCAAGACGCCTATCTCAACGATCTCTCTTGCCTGTGAAGCGCTGAGTGATAAAGAGATCCCGAAATCCGAATCTGTCTACGACAGCTATATCGAAATGATCAGTGAGGAGAATAGCCGGTTATCGATGCTGTCGGAGCGGATCTTGCATGCTTCTGTGCTGGAGAAAGGAGAGCTGAAAATGCATAAAAAGCTGGTCAACCTGCATACGATCATCAGGGATGTGATCAAAAGCATCCGGATCCAGGTTGAGATCAAAGATGGTGTTATCTATGCCAACCTGCGGGCTAAACCATCTCAGCTGGAAGGTGATCGTGTTCATTTGACCAACCTCGTTTTTAACCTCCTCGATAATGCCAACAAATACACCCCCAGAAAACCTGTTATCCGGATCCGGACAGAAAATAGCGGACAGGGAATTACGTTAAAGGTAGAAGATAATGGCTCTGGCATCAGCAAACATGAGCAGAAAAAGATCTTTGATAAGCTCTACCGGATCCCTACAGGGAACATCCATGATGTTCGTGGTTTCGGATTGGGGCTTAGCTATGTGAAAGCCATTGTGGAGGAGCATAAAGGAAAGATCAATATCGAGAGTGAGATGAATAAACGAACCATATTTACCATCTATTTACCTTACAAAATACCAGAATAACAGCCATGGAAAAGAATCAGATCAACATCCTGCTGGCAGAAGATGACCGGAATCTCGGGAATCTTCTGAAAAATTACCTTGATGCCAAAGGATACAACACAACCCTGTGTATGAACGGACAGGAAGCGACAGAGACATTCTCTGCAAATGAATTCGATTTCTGTATCCTCGATATCATGATGCCCGTGAAAGATGGATTCGCTGTGGCCAAAGAGATCCGGGCCCTGGATAAGAAGATCCCAATTCTGTTTCTTACCGCCAAGTCGATGCAGGAGGACAAACTGAAAGGCTTTGAGCTGGGGGGTGACGATTACCTGACCAAACCATTCAGTATGGAAGAGTTATTGATGCGTATGCAGGCAATCCTGAGACGAATGGATGACCACCCGAAGTCGTCGCAAGATGAAACACTATTCCAAATAGGAGCTTACACATTTGACGTGCACCGGCAAATCCTTACGATCAAAGGCAACGAACAGAAGCTGACCTCCAAGGAGACCGGCTTGCTCCAGCTTCTGTGCATTCGCATCAATGATGTGCTGACCCGTAGTGAAGCGTTAACAAAGATCTGGAATAACGACAGCTACTTCAATGCCCGGAGTATGGATGTCTACATCGTGAAGCTCAGGAAATATCTGAAAGAGGATCCTTCCGTCGGGCTCATCAACGTGCATGGTGTTGGATTTAAACTGGTCACAGATTCATGAGACAGGTACCCTCATTATACCTGGTTCCGACACCGATCGGAAATCTGGAAGATATCACGCATCGCGCAATCCGCATCCTGACTGAAGTAGATTTTATCCTCTCGGAAGATACGCGTAAAACGGGTATCCTGCTGAAACATTATGGGATCAGGAAAAAAATGGTTTCTCATCACCAATTCAATGAACACCAAGCAGTTTCATCAATTGTTGATCAACTTAAATCCGGAAAGGTTGCGGCCCTGGTCAGTGAAGCAGGAACTCCTGGCATCTCCGATGCCGGGTTTCTTCTTGTTCGTGCCTGTCTGCGCGAAGGATTAGACGTTGAGGCATTGCCTGGAGCTACCGCGCTGATCCCTGCATTGGTGAATTCCGGGATCCCCTGTGACAGTTTCCTCTTTGTAGGATTCCTTCCTCATAAAAAAGGAAGACAGAGGAAACTGAAAGAGCTGGCAACTCTGCCTTATACACTTATCTTTTATGAATCTCCATTTAGATTGAGTAAATTTATTACTCAACTTATCGAGCACACCGGACCATCCAGAAAGGCATCGGTTTCAAGGGAATTAACAAAAATCCATGAAGAGACTATTAGGGGAACTCTTCAGGAGCTCTCAGATCATTTCAGGGAAAAAGATATTAAAGGGGAGATTGTTGTAGTGGTTGAAGGCACCCTTTAATTGTGATCTTCAGATGTTTCATTTGGTTGTTTTTCTGTGGTAGCAATATCCTTGTGAAATTTGGGTTTCCGGGAATGGCTTTTATGTAGTCGTTTCTTCTTGAAAGACCTCCGCACACGGTTATAGATCAGTGAGGCAGTGATGAATACGGAACCTGTTACAAACAACAGGATGATCCGTGTCAGCAGATCGATACTTTTCAGATCGAAGTAGATCAGTTTAAAAGCGGCTATAACGAGCAGGATCAAGGCCAGGGTCCGGATAAACCGCTTGCGGGTAATAAATCCCCAGGCGAGGAGGATCCATCCGACAGCAGCCATGATCAGAGTAGCCGGGAATCCAACTAACTGTTTCTGAATTTCAATGGCATCATGAGGTTCCTCCGCTGCTATGGAGACACCAAACAGGATCATCTCCGAAATCAATACAAATAATAACATGAATACTGCATAGATCAGGAAGATTCGTTTTGCCAGGGTATTTCCGTTGAATGCTTTGCCTGTGTATTGCAGTATGACAGCCAGAAAAATAAGGAAAAAACCTGCCGGAATATAGTGTGCCGGAAATGTCAGCAAACCTGATGGAATCTCACGGATATAGTGATCAAGCAATGTGATATTCTGGAGGCTTAACAGGGTGGGGTAGATCAGGGTGAGGATCGTGGAAAAGAGGATGGCGACAGGTAAAAATGAAGATCGCAACGACGCTAACCAGGGGATGGCTATGATGAAAAAGATGCAATGGAATGTAAACCAGCTCAGGAATTGAATTCCCTCTTCATGGATCCGGGCATACCAGAAATACTGCCAGATCCAGAACAAGCCAGCATAGAGAGCGGCCAGGAAGATGCCTCTCAACAGCTTCATGTACCTTCTCCGGCTGAACCATTTGCGGGAATATTTTATGTCCAGTTTTTTCAGCATTCTCCTGTCTGTGTAAGCCACCAGTGTGATAAACAGGCTTGCAACCAAACCTTTGTAAAAGAGAGAAGAGTTGTCCATGAGTCCGCCGAGGAAGGCAACCGGGAAGTAACTAAAGAAAATATCTTTAGAAAATACCAGAAGCATAACCGCCACCAAACCGAGCGCTATGATAATAGAGGGTTGATTTTTGGTTTGCTTCGAATAGATCATCAGCAGGATAGAGAGACTTCCCGCCAGCAGGATGATTTGATTGTTACGGAACAACAGCGGCAACAATAAGCTCATCAGGATCATTGCACAGATCAGAAACGGAACTTTGCGAAAGGGCCGGTCAAGCTGTGCCATCAGGAATAAGGATGCCAGATAAACAACTGATAGGCCCAGGGCAAAGAAAAAGAGAGGGATGCTGCTATAAAATTTGAGCAGGGTTATCGCTATCATCGCGAAATATATGAAGAGGTTCAGGACGATAGCGCCCACCTCCAAATATCTGCGCGTGACACGGTGACCGACAAATCCTCTGAAAAGCAGGATGAAATGAAATGTAAGAAAAAGTAACGAAGCAAAAAGGAAAAAAGGAACCAGCTGATCCCTTTCGCTGTTGATCATGATCTTCAATAACCACCAGAGGGCAAATAGTCCCCAGGTGAAAACAAAGTTGATTCGTGTGCCGGTATGGCTCAGGTGACGGCCAAAAAAATAGAGTCCGGCTGAGATGAGAATCAGGAAGGAGAAATAGAGCTCAACCTGCCATCCATAACTCCGTATTAACGCCAGTATCACCAGAAAGACCAAAAACACCGATATAATCTGAAATTCTGCCCGTTTTCGCCACCGTGTAAGCCATTGCAGACCCAGCCACCCAATCAGGGTAACAACCAACCAGAGGATCAATGAGGCTGATATTGTTGAAGCAGGTTTTGGTGTTATCTGCACCTGAGATTGTTGATCTGTCGGGGTCGGGGAAGATCCTTGCCCTGATATCATTTCTGTAGGTGAAAGTAAGTTTTTTGCGATCTTGAAAAGTGTATCGGATGAGTTGGCAGCAAACCATAAACTGGCTCCCAGAAACAGTACGCCGATTATTTTCAACAGCTGTCGGGAAAAGAGATATTCAATGCTTCGCAGGGTGAAGCCATCCCGTTTGGAAGAGCGCTTGCGCTTTTTTCGGACTGGAGAGGGCATAATTTGAAATTGCTCACAAATCTATGTTTTTTTTTCAACTTTATCCCGTACCTTTACAGATAACCCAAACATATAGCTATGTGTGGAAGATATTCCTTTGCCATAGTAGATGAGCTGATCAACGCAAAAGCAGAAACCATTGACGAAAGACCGGCTTACAGGAATGCTTTCAAAAAGCGCCGATGCCTGGTTCCGGCAGATGGTTTCTACGAATGGAAGAAGAATGGGAACAAAATACCCTACCGGATCATACTCAAAAATGGTGATCCGTTTGCCATGGCGGGTATCTGGGAGAAGTGGGTCAGCAGCGACGGGGAGATCATCCACTCTTTTTCAATCATCACCACCGAGCCCAATGAACTGATGGCCCCGATCCATGACCGGATGCCTGTGATCCTGCTTCCGGAAACTGAGAAGATGTGGCTGGATGATACCAATGAAGAGGTGTTAAAAGGATTGTTAAAACCCTATCCTGCTGATTTGATGAGAGCATTTCCTATCTCCACACTGGTGAACTCGCCTAAGAATGATTCGCAGTCGATTATAAAGCCAATTTGAACACAAATGACACACATTAATACGGATAATCACAGATAAAAATCAGTGAAGATCTGTTGAGATCAGTGTCATCAGTGTTCTATTGTTCCACCATTAAATTACAGCCACGCAGATCGGAGTGGTCGAAGCGGCCAAGAACTTCAAAAGACCCGTCATTGTTTAATTTTCCCAGGTCCTGGGTGGCAATGAACGGAGAGGAGTAGATGTTGGCCAAATCTATGATATTGATGCCACCGGTTCGACCCTGCCTCTCCCAGGTTAGTGGATCATTGACATCACGGATCAGTATTTTCATCCAGGGGGGAGTCCGAAACACACCATTGCCTGGTGAATAGGCCTGCGAAAGGATCTCCGACATGCCGTATTCCGAATGGATCTCACCGACACCAAACGCCGCTTTCAGGATATCATGTACCTCTACCCTCAGCAGCTCTTTCCGCTGTCCTTTCATACCCCCGGTTTCCATGATAATGGCATCTGACAGCACAATCGGATATTCTTCGGCGAAATCGAGGAGGGCATAAGTAAGGCCTATAATTAACGTTGAAGGATGTTGTTTCAGGTTGCTTCGTTGCGCTCGCAATGACAATGATTTTGATGGTTGAAGGATTTCGAAGAGTTGACTTTGGTTGTTGAGGTAGAAGCCACTTCCTGGGTGGGCGCCGGACTGGATCAAGGTGTCGATCATATATGCCAGGGAGGATTCGGGTTTTTCCTTCGGAGAGGGGATCAGGGCACAAATCAGATAGTCTTCCGGGCTACCGTAGAAGCGACAGAAAGACTCCAGGATGGAAGAGCGGTAAAGAGATGCATCTGCCACTTCATTCGTGCTACGAATCATTCCGGTGGTTCCACTGCTTCTGAAAATGATCTCAGGCTCCCTCGGCGAAGCATACACTTTCCGGGTTTTAAACAACTCAACCGGCAAAAACGGGATTCCCGAATAGTGCTTGATAGCAGATATATCCACACCCAGAACCTTCACAAAATCAGCATAAATCGCATTCTCCTCCATCTGAAATTGAACAGCATCCAGAGCCATCCGGTTGAACTGGTCTTCTGTGATATCGTGAAATAGTTCCTGAAAAAATCGTAATTTTAGCATCTCATCAAAGATACAAAATGAAATTGCATTCCTTCCACGGTCGTTCCCGGAGCCTTATCTTGTTTCTAATCACCCTGCTGATCCTCTCTTCATGTATCAAACAGGAAGAATATTCTGATATTCCTGCTATCAGTTCCCGCCAGTTTCTACTGGTTTTCGACACAGGACAATATGCTACCAGGGGAATCCTTTCATTTAATTTCCAGGATGGTGATGGTGACATCGGATTGAGGCCGTCAGATACATTTCCTCCGTTCGAGCGTAGCGGTAACTTCTACTACAACCTGGTGATCAGCTATTTTGAAAAGCAGAACGGCATCTGGGTGGAGGTGGATCTGACTCCCCCGTACAGTGCGCGCATCCCGATGTTGAACCCCGGTTATCCAGGCAAAGCGATTAAGGGATTTATCTCAGACACCCTGGCCATGGATCCTTCACCCGATTTCGATACGGTGATGCTTGAACTATTTATTTACGACCGGGCTCTCAACCAGAGCAACATCCTCTCAACTCCCGACATTGTGCTGAAGAGGTCATTGTAACCATGGAAAAGCTCTACTTCAATCGGAAATATGTCTTCATCGGACTTTTTCTCTTCACCGGTCTGGTATTTTTAGTTCGTCTCTTTTACGTGCAGATCCTTGCCGACAGGTTTATCCTTTCCGCAAGTAACAACGTGCTGCGATACATCACCCAGTATCCGGCCAGGGGGCTGATCTACGACAGGAATGGTGAGCTGCTCGTTTACAATGAAGCGGCTTACGACATGATGGTAATCCCGCGACAGGTGAAAGGGATGGATACGGTAGAATTTTGCCGGCTGCTGGAGATTGATTTGGAAGATTTCAGGGAGCGGATAAAGAAAGCCACTCAGTACTCTTCATATAAACCTTCCATTTTTGAATCTCAGATCAGTCGTGAGAATTTCGGAGCGCTCCAGGAGAAGATGTTCATGTTTCCCGGCTTCTTTGTTCAACCCCGGACCTTACGAAAATACCCCCACCCAATTGCTGCACATATGCTTGGATATGTCGGCGAAGCAAATCCCCGTACTATCGAACGAAATCCCTATTACAAGCCGGGCGACTACATCGGGATCAGCGGCATTGAAAAATCGTATGAAGAGTTACTTCGGGGAAAGAAAGGCATGAAGATCCGGGTAGTTGATGTCCACAACCGGGACATGGGTAGCTTTCAAAAAGGTCGTTACGATACGATCTCAGCTCCCGGAACTGATCTCTGGTCTTCGATCGATATCAACCTCCAAGCTTACGGGGAGTTGCTGATGAAAAATAAAAAAGGGAGCATTGTTGCCATCGAACCCTCCAGCGGTGAGATCCTCTGCCTGATCACCAGTCCCTCCTACGATCCCAATCTGCTGGTCGGACGAATTCGGAATAAAAATTTCTCACTTCTGATCGCTGACTCTGTCAATATCCCTCTTTTCAACCGGGCGCTGATGGCGACCTACCCACCCGGTTCTACTTTTAAGGTTGCCAATGCTCTGGTAGCGGAACAGGAAGAGATCATTTTTCCAAACACCCGGTATAGTTGCACGGGAGGATTCCCGCTGGGGAACGGACATATGGTAGCCTGCCACGAACATGAAAGCCCGGTGAACCTGGTCGCCTCGATCCAAAACTCCTGCAATACATATTACTGCAACGTGTTCAAAAGAATCCTCGATAAATATGGTTTCTATGAAACGGAGAAAGGGTACAATGGTTGGCGGAATCACATCCTTACGTTCGGATTCGGGAACAGGCTGGGCTTAGACCTTCCCGGGGAATTAAGCGGAAACATTCCTGTAACCGCCTACTATGATAAATATTATGGTAAAAACCGATGGCGATCGTTGACGGTGATCTCAATGGCTATCGGACAGGGTGAGGTCCTGGTTACGCCAATTCAACTGGCCAACATGACGGCTCTTATCGCCAATCGAGGATACTATTATATACCCCATATCATCAAAGGTATTGGAAAACCCGTTAGCGTCAACAGGGGTTTCGTGCGAAAAAATGAAAGCAGCATTGATCCCGGTTATTTCGATCCGGTGATTGATGGAATGGAACAAGTAGTACTGGCCGGGACCGCAATGAACGCCCGTCTCGACACAATTTCTATCTGTGCCAAAACAGGAACCGCTCAGAATCCGCATGGTGACAACCACTCTATTTTCATTGCATTTGCTCCGAAAGAGAATCCGAAGATCGCTCTCTCTGTTGTTGTCGAAAATGCAGGATGGGGGACGACCTGGGCTGCTCCTATTGCCAGTTTGATGATTGAGAAATACCTGCGTGGTGAAGTGAAGAGAAAACAGGTTGAAGAGTGGTTGGTCAACAGTAACCTGATCGATAAATGAGAATCGAACATGGCATATTCTATCGAATCGACTGGGTGATGATCGTCCTCTACCTGGTGCTTGTCTTTTTCGGCTGGTTCAATATCTATTCGGCGGTTTATGATGAGCAATATACCAGCATGTTTGACTTTTCCCAGCGAAATGGCAAACAATTGATCTGGATTGTGGCAGCCCTTATTCTGGCTATTGTCACCCTGGCGATCGATCCCAAATTCTTTTCCCAGTTTACCTGGCTCTTTTATGGTGGGATGCTCATCCTGATGCTTGTTGTAATCTTTCTCGGAAGAGAAGTCTCAGGAGCACGCTCATGGCTTCATTTTGGCCAGGTCTCCATTCAGCCTGCAGAATTTGCTAAAATGGCCACAGCTCTGATCATAGCTAAAAAGCTAAGCAAAATTGACCTCAACATTAATAAAAGCCGTACCTGGCTCCAACTCTGTTCCCTGGCTTTCCTTCCGGCTATCCTGATCCTCCTGCAACGGGATATGGGATCAGCACTTATTTTCCTGGCTTTCCTGATGGTGTTTTACCGGTTTGGAATGAGTGGCTATGTGCTGATAGGCTTGATAGGAATCCTGGTTATCGGGATTCTGTCTCTGCTGATAGACAAATTTATCCTGATTGGGATTCTCTTTTTCCTGGCTTTCCTCTTTTTCCTCTTCTCCCATAAAACAGTTCGTCGCCTGTTGATTATTCTTCTGATCCTCCTGGTCTCCGTTGGGTATATGTTTTCAGTCGATTATGCGGTTAACCGGATCCTTAAACCCTATCAGCGGGAGAGGATCAATGTGCTGATTGGCAAGACGAGTGATCCTCAGGGGGCAGGATACAATGTTAACCAATCCTTGATTGCGATCGGATCAGGACAGATCTTAGGGAAAGGGTATCTCAATGGTACCCAGACAAAATACCATTTTGTGCCGGAACAAAGCACCGACTTTATCTTCTGTACTGTAGGGGAAGAGTGGGGTTTTACAGGGAGCCTCGTATTGATCGTTTTGTATATTGGGCTCTTTGTCCGGATTATTCTGATCGCTGAACGACAACGGGCAAAATTCAGTCGTGTCTATGGCTATTGTGTCGCTTCGATCCTCTTTTTTCACTTTGCTATCAATATCGGCATGACTCTTGGGCTGATGCCAGTGATCGGTATTCCATTGCCCTTCCTGAGCTATGGAGGCTCTTCTCTCTGGGCATTCACTATACTATTATTTATTTTTATCAGACAGGACTCATACCGGAGCGAGCTGGTATGAAAAACGTAGGACATGGGACGTGGAACGTAGGACGTGGAACGTAGGACATGAAATGTGAGACGTTAAATGAGAAATGAGTCTGGTGTAAGCCAGATATTCCCGGCATCAATTATCGCTTTTTTCATGACTTTTGTTATTGTTTTCATACCAAGATACAACGTATATATGGCAAATGTTAATCTAACAGGGAATCAATTGACTGGTTTGAGGGAATCGGGCCATTGCTGCAGTTGATTTATGATGGTGCGGGTAGTAATAGTATCATCAATTATATACCAGTTCAAGGATTGTTCAGTTGTGGTATTATCGTTCGAAAAATGGAAGAACAAAATGGATTTCACTTTTGGATACTTCTCAGGAAGATCAGCCAGGGCTTCTCCAAACCATTCACTCCTGTTTCCCCCAACGACAAGGCTGCCAAACTCGGTGATCATAAGAGGTTTATTAAATGCCGCCAACTCCTGATAATAGTTCCCGGCAATCTCCTGGAAAGTCCACCATTTCGACCAATTTGCAACCACTCCGTAATTGAGGGCCGTAACTCCTACATAATCTACGAACTCATCACCGGGATAGAATGCTTCATAAAAGCCGTGTGCCGGATGAGGCGACCATATCCAGATCACGTTTCTTGCTCCGATCGAATCAAACAGGTGAAAGATATGTTTCCATGCATCTATGAAATCCTCGGCAGAGTTGTTATGTGGTCCCCAGGGATAACGGTACGGGTCATTCATCTCGTGTCCAATCCGTAGGAAAACAGGCTCCTGAACCGATTTCACCTCTTTAGCCCAGGTTGAAATGTATGTGTCGTAATCTCCCTGTGCAACATCTGCCAAACCACCTTTGTCACGCTGTTCCTTTTTTCGGAGATGCGGATAGTCCCCGGCATCGAAGTCAGTAAGCCATGGTTCCCAGGTTATCACCGGAAGAGATCCGCAGGCCAGGATGGCCTCCACCTGCTCCTTCGGGAATTCTTGCTCCGGCTTGCTTCCCCATGCAGTGAACAAGTGAATGAGTGGAAAGCTTGTCTTCAGGGTGTCTTCCAGGTCGATAATGCTGGCAAAGGATTCTGTGGTATTATTGTCGAAGGCACCCAGCAATATGGTTTTTGGATGCTTCAGGGAATCCAGGTTGGATTTATATGCAGTAAACCAGGCGAGTTTCCCTTTTCGTATTCCCTCCCGTTTCTGCAGGATGAAGTGCTTCTCGATCTTCCGTACCATGTCACTCATGCTGGTAAATAAATTCTCGAGTGGTCCACGTGTCTTGTCGCCCGCAAATACGATCAACGCAACAAGTGCAATGCCTAATACAATTGCACCAAGTGTCGTAAATATCCTGTTCGATCTCTTTACCATCACTCTATGTTTTCATTTGATCCAGATCCACCCGATCCCAGGGATCTTCAACTTTAATATGTTTACCCTGCCAGGCGGCAATGATACCTCCCAATGACATAAGAAATGCAATGAAGGCAAAGCCGATCATGGCCCATGTTTTTTCAGCCGAGAGGACCAGTTCGCTTTCAGACATATAGAACCTGCGTTGAATGATGATGTAAACCAGGAACACAACAAACATGGCTACCTGGATGATCAATGGCCTGGCGAATGGTGTAAAGTAACCTGTTACGGCTTTTTTGGCAGTGGGGATATAGGGGATCTCGGCATTTACAACGGCAAGTAAAAATCCTAGAAAGAAAACAGGCCAGCTGGCAAACTTCAGTACCATTCCCCGCCAATGTAATCCCCGTTCCACCTGATGGTGGCATAACCATCGCTGCACATAGAGGTAGATAAAGATAGCTATGATGGCCACGAGGGATCCATATATCAGAAAATCCACGAACGACATTCTTGCCGGCAACATTCCTGTCAGGAAGAAGATGAACGGGATCAGGGTGAATAAAAAGGAGCTGGCACCAACCAGGTAATAGGTTCCGATCATCAGGTAGGAGATTCTTTGCCAGCCTGTTAATTCGTTGAAAAGTTTCGGAACCTCCACAAAGACAACTTCAAAGACGCCGCGCGACCACTTGAGTTGTTGTTTGCAGAAAGAGCCAAATTCCTCGGGCACCAATCCCCGGCTCACGATAACCGGGTTGAAGACTGACTTCCACTTTGCTGCATGGATCCGGATGGAGGTGATCAGGTCTTCGGCTAGCCCCACACCATGACCACCGATACTCTCCAGGGCTTTCCTGCGAAATGTGCAGTTAGCTCCGATAGCTACCGCTCCTCCCAATCCGAAAAGCCCCATCTGGGTAGGCCCATAGAAGGTGTAAGTTTGTTCGGCTGCTCCTTTCGCGGTAAAAGAGCGGTACTGATTATAGTATGCCTGTGAAACCTGGACGAAGCCAACGTTCTCATCCTGAAAAAAACCAAGGGTATGATCCAGGAAGTTAGGGAAAGGGATATGGTCGGGATCCATGATCAGGATAAACTCTTCATCGGTAAGTTCCAGTGCTTTGTTTACTTTTCCGGCTTTAGCGCCAGGAAGTCCGACCAGCTCCAGCCACACAGCACCATATCGTTCGGCTACTGCACGGAACGCAGGATCCTGTGTGTCATCGAGCAGGTAGGTCGTATGTGGGTATGAAATATCACGACAAGCGGCAAGCGTTTTTTCAAACATCTCCAGCGGTTCTCCTGGTGAGCTGGTAGTGAAAATAGCCACACGAAGACCGTGTTCAGGGTCTACAGGCAGAGGCTTTTTGATATGCAGGTAGTTGATCCAGATAAAGATTAAACGAAAAATGCCATACCAGAAAAAGAGGCTTAACAAGATGAAGAACCAGAGTGTATTTATATGTTTCTCACGAAACCACCAGTCGGCGAAATAGAGGACACTTACAATACCAGCGATCACGAGCACCAGGAGGAAGAATTTGTCGCGAGCCTTCACCTGGGCCGATTCCCGGAATTTCCAGAGATCTCTATTTTCTTCTCTTCTCATTCCAGAGATGGATCATTAGCTGAAGGCTTACGGAATGCTCGGAGTAAAAGTAGGTGCTATTATACCTGTAATCTGCACGAAGGCTTATTTTTTTTGATAGCTGAACCGCTGCAAAGGCGCTGATGGTGTAAGGAAAATAGCGCTTCTTGCTGAATTCCCGATCAGAAATCACGATTGTTCCCGTTGAATCGGTATCCAGGTAAAAGTAAGGAACCAGGGTGGTTGCATAAAAGCCAACATTCCCACTGATGCCGAGATCAATCCATTTGGTCGGATGGATACCGATAGCTGCCAGTCCTGAATGGATTTGCTGATCATTTGGTGTAAAATAGGGATAATAGATCCCCTTAATGCCAGCTGTGGGATCATAGTTAGCAATGATTTCCGAATCTGAACCATCTTTGACAAAGCGGTTCTCTCTGGCGTTACTGTAACTGAAACCATAACCCAGTCTGAAATCAAATACCGACATTTTGATAGGAGGGGCAAATCCCCAGGCTGCGAAGGAAGTAATGGAGTTATGATCAGCCAGGAAATAGTCAAAGTTGAACAGGATCTGTCCATTCCATGAGTCGAAGTTGTTCCAGCCGATGGTTTCAGCAACATGGTACTCAAGTATCACCGTATCGATGCTGCTTCCGGTGGAGAAATAGGGTTTCCGTTCAGCCTGGAAAACGGTAACAAGGTGTCGGAATGACCGCTTCCCCAGTTCGAAGTTGCCTGTCCAGGTAGTGGTATTTTTATATGGATACTTCAGTACTCCAGCGTCTGCAGTTATCTTCCAGTTCCCCTTCCAGATAAAGGAGCTGTTGCCGGCCTGAATCCATAGAGCATTTGTATAGGTGCCACCCTGTGAGAAAAGGGGAGTCCGGATGCTGAAGCGAAGAGTGGATAGTGGATGAAGCCAGATGTTGCTTTCGAGAAATGGAGAGATCGTTTGAAGTGGCTGGTCATCGGTGTAAAAAGAGCCGGTGAAGCCAATCCACGGAGATCTGGCCTGGAGAATCTTGTTAAGTAACGAAGCGGCTTCCGTGTCTGCTGGATTCGCCTTTAACAGTTCCGTTGCCTTCTTTTCTGCCTCTTTGTACTTTCCTTTCCAGAATGCTTCTTTGGCAAGGAGTAGGTGCACCTGAATATTGCCGGGATAATAAACGAGGAAGTTTTTCAGATAAGGTATTGCCTTGTCGTATTTTCCAATATTCACAAGCATCCTGGCATAATCGAATTGGATGAACATGTTTTCTGGATGATACCTGATTGTTAATTCGTAGATCTCTTTGGCAAGTTTGTACCGTTTGGCCCAGTAAGCCGTCTGGGCATAGACCCAGCCTGAGTTCAGATCTCTCTGATGTTCGGCATGGTAAGTTTCCAGTAGCTTCAAAGCCGCTTTTAGTTTTCCATTATCCCGGAGTTTCTTGGCCTGTTCAAGAGTATCAGAAACTGACTGAGCCACTAAGACTTTATCGGGCATCAGAAAGATCAACACCTGAAGAGAGAGAAAAACAATCAACCGCATCTTCATCATAGAATTTTGAGGATATCTCAGGGGCAGACCATATACCAACCTTCTCATTGCAAAAGTACATATTTTTCTACATAGAATAAGTGGTTATTTTGTTTGATTTAGTGTGTGATCTTTATCATAGTACACAGGGGGGGGGGGAGAGACCCTTGATCTTATCAGCAAAAACAAATATTGCCTTTTTATTCTGGATGTCATGATGACTGAGATGAATGGGAATGAACTTGCGTTGAAAATTAATGAGCGAAAACACCTCACTTCTGATTTATATGATAGCCTGGGACAACTTCTTGCTACCTCATTTTATAACCTGGATGGTGTGAAAAATGAGATCAAATTATAATCAGCTATGAAGGGGCATGCAGATATAAAACCACTTAACTAATCAATCCTTTTACTGTGCTGTTATCTCCGCTATCGC
>JACNKI010000110.1 GCA_014382125.1 Bacteroidota bacterium
CTGGTACTTTCAGCGATTGCCAACTGGCAGATGAAGAATGAAGGGAGACGGATTGAGGAGAGTGATCTCTATATCAAGGAGATCCAGGTTGACAGTGGCCGGGTACTGAAGCGTATACGGCCTGCACCGCAGGGACGCGCCCATCGAATTCGGAAACGGTCAAACCACGTAACAATCATTCTGGATAGTCTGATTATACCAAAGGTAGATATTGAAGAGGATGTTGAAGAGGTGAAAAAAGAGGCTGAGCCAAAAGTAGATTCAAAGGCTACTAAAGCAACTCCAAAAACAAAAGAAAAAACGGAAGTAAAAACAAAAAATAAAGAAGATTAATGGGACAGAAGACGAACCCGATAGCAAACAGGTTAGGGATCATCCGTGGCTGGGATTCAAACTGGTATGGCGGTAAAAACTTTGAGCCCAAGCTCATTGAAGATGAGAAGATCCGCAGGTATCTGCATGCCCGTCTTGCCAAAGCGGGAATCTCAAAGATCGTAATCGAACGGACATTGAAGCTTGTTACGGTGACCATCCATACGGCTCGTCCCGGAATCATCATCGGAAAAGGCGGCCAGGAGGTTGACAAGTTGAAAGAGGAGTTAAAGAAGATCACCGGGAAGGAGATCCAGATCAACATCTCAGAGATCAAACGCCCTGAACTCGATGCGATGATTGTTGCTAATACTGTGGCAAACCAGATAGAAGGCCGGATCTCTTATCGCCGGGCCATCAAAACAGCAATCGCTTCTGCGATGCGAATTGGTGCTGAAGGAATTAAGATTGCTATCGCTGGTCGTTTGGGTGGGGCTGAGATGGCAAGGAATGAGCAGTATAAAGAGGGTCGGATTCCTCTTCATACCTTCCGCGCTGATATTGATTATGCTACTTGTGAAGCGCATACTACATATGGCCGCATCGGTGTGAAGGTTTGGATTTGTAAAGGCGAAATCTATGGCAAGCCTGAACTGGTACCCAGTTCAAGCAGCCAGAAATCGAAAGCACCAGGACAACGTCCCAGAGGTGGTCCAAGACCCAAATCCCAGTACAGAAAATAAAGTTATACAATTGAAATACTGACAGATAATGTTACAGCCAAAGAAAACAAAATACAGGAAACAGCAGAAAGGAAAAATGAAAGGCAATTCCCAGCGTGGACATGAGCTTTCATTTGGCTCTTTCGGGATTAAAACCCTGGATCAGGCCTGGATTACAGGCCGACAGATTGAGGCTGCCCGTCAGGCTATTACCAGATATATGAAACGTGAAGGAGAGTTATGGATCATGATCTTCCCTGACAAGCCAATCACGAAGAAGCCTGCGGAGGTTCGAATGGGAAAAGGGAAGGGTGCACCTGAGTATTTTGTGGCCCGCATCACCCCCGGTCGGATCCTCTTTGAAGTTGACGGTGTTTCGCTCGATGTAGCAAAAGAGGCATTGCGCCTGGGCGCTCAGAAGTTGCCTGTTGCAACCAGGTTTGTAGTCCGCAGGGACTATTATGAAGAAACTACATAATTTATAGAGTTGCAATATTTTGCAGCTCCGTTATGGGGGAAGCCCCGGCACAATATGAAAAAAAATGGAACAGAAAGTAATCAGAGAAATGACAACAGGTGAGATCATCGAGAGGATGGATGAAGAGAAGCGTCAACTTATCAAGCTCAAACTCAACCATGCTGTTTCACCTCTTGAAAATCCAAATAAAATCAGGGCTTACAGGAAAACCATTGCCCGCCTTGAAACAGAGATTCGATTCAGAGAGATGAATGGGGAACGTTTTATTCAGGAAGAAACCAAATGACAAACATGGAAACCAGGGAAATAAGAAAAGAAAAAATTGGTGTCGTTGTAAGCAATAACATGGATAAATCCATTGTCGTTGAGGTGGAGAGAAAAGTGAAACATCCGATATACGGAAAGTTTGTAAAAAAATCATCCCGTTTTATGGCTCACGATAATGAGAATGAATGCCTTGAGGGCGATAAGGTCAGGATTGCTGAGACCAGACCACTTAGTAAAAACAAATGTTGGAGACTTGTCGAAGTCATTGAAAAGGTTAAATAACCATGGTACAACAAGAATCAAGATTAACGGTAGCAGATAACAGCGGAGCAAAGGAGGTCCTTTGTATCAAAGTTCTGGGCGGGACGCGCAGGAGATATGCCTCTATCGGCGACAAGATTATCGTAACCGTAAAAAACGCACTTCCATCAGGGAACATCAAGAAGGGAACGATATCGACTGCTGTTGTCGTGAGAACGAAGAAGGAGATCCGCCGGAATGATGGCTCCTACATCCGTTTTGATGACAACGCTGTAGTTCTGTTAAATGCAACCGGAGAGATGATCGGAACACGTATTTTCGGTCCTGTTGCCAGGGAGTTGAGAGAAAAACAGTTCATGAAAATCGTTTCTTTAGCACCTGAAGTGTTGTAACGTAAATAGTATCCCATGCAGAAGAAATTACATATCAAAAAAGGCGACACAGTGATGATTATTGCTGGAGACTCCAAAGGCCAGCAGGGAAAAGTCCTGATGGTGGAGAAGGCAAAAGAGAGAGCCATCGTCGAAGGGGCAAATATGGTATCGAAACATACCAAACCAAATGCTAAAAATCCTCAGGGCGGCATTCTGAAGAAAGAGGCTCCCGTTAATATTACGAACCTTATGGTCATAGACGGAACCGGGAAAGCTACACGTACAGGCAGAAAGCGTGACGTTAAGAGTGATACGCTGGTTCGCTATTCTAAAAAATCAGGGGAGGTAATTAAATAATGGCTTATACACCAAGATTAAAGGAGAAATACCTCAAGGAGATCATCCCTGCAATGATGGAGGAGTTTCACTATAAGAATAAGATGCAGGTACCCAAGATCACAAAGGTCAGTTTGAACCAGGGATTGGGAATTGCACTTACAGATCGCAAACACATTGATACCGGAATCAATGAGATGACTATGATTGCCGGACAGAAGGCAGTAGCGACCAAGTCAAAAAAAGACATCTCCAATTTTAAACTTAGGAGAGGCAATCCGATTGGTGTCCGTGTAACGCTGCATGGAGACAAGATGTATGAATTCCTCGACAGGCTAGTCTCTGTTGCCCTGCCACGTGTACGTGATTTTCGCGGGATCAACGACAAAGGATTTGACGGAAGAGGAAACTATACAATGGGCGTCGGGGAGCAGATCATTTTCCCGGAGATTGATATCGATAAGGTGAACAACATCAATGGGATGGACATCACGTTTGTCACATCTGCCCCAAATGACAGAGAGGCGTTTGCCCTGTTAAAAGGCTTTGGATTACCATTTAAAA
>JACNKI010000017.1 GCA_014382125.1 Bacteroidota bacterium
GTCAGGGAACATCCAACCAGGTTGTGGTCACCGTTAATCCGTTGCCGGTGGTCTCAACGACGGTTTGTTTCGATACCCTTACTACCACCGAAGCGCAACCATTCGAGCTCAAGGGAGCCCTTCCAATCGGAGGGATCTTCAGCGGAAATGGGGTGACAGGATCAACCTTCTATCCAGGAATTGCAGGGGCCGACACCAATCTGATCAAATACACGTACACCAATGAATTTGGCTGTACAGACTCCAGTTTCATAACGATCGTAACTCGTGCCCCGACACCTTTCATTTGCGGAGATACATTAATCGATATCCGCGACAGCATCCAATATCCTACCGCCGAAATTAACGGTCAGTGCTGGATGGCAGTTAATCTGAACTTCGGGAATGTAATCGCTTCGGCACAGATGCAACGTGACAACTGTGTAAATGAAAAATACTGTTACAACGATAACCCGGTTAACTGTACATCCTTCGGAGGACTCTACCAATGGAACGAGATGATGTATTACCAGAGCAGCACTAGAGACCAGGGTTTCTGCCCACCTGGCTGGCACATCCCCTCGGAAACAGACTGGAATATCCTGTTCGCTGTTTACATCTCCAGCGGCTTCGCAGGGAATGCACTAAAAATCACGGGATACTCAGGCTTTGATGCCCTGTTAACCGGTATCCGTTTCCACAACAACATCTGGAAGTTCCCCGGTAACGATCCGATCCTGAGATCGATTCTGTTCTGGTCCTCCATTATCCATGGTCAGGATAAAGCCTGGGCACATGGCATGAATGAAGTGGTTGTCGATATCGATTATACACCAAGTGTATCTTTCTATCCGGCATTGAGGAGCAATTCCTTTGCGATCCGGTGCCTTAAGGATTGACCTATTACCTCTTACCTCCCACAACCCTATGTTTTTTTTTCCTGTAAGCAACCTTATTTATAAATATGTGTATTAGTATATAGCCGGAGCACAGGATGGGAAAAATCGATATACGGGTATTTTATTTTTTCTCACTTCTTTTCTTTTTCTTTACAGTTGATTCATATAGTGAAGGGACGAAAGAATTGATGCCTGACAGTGCAGCCAACCAACGTGCATTCATCCTGATTGCAAATGGCTATGTGGGGGGAAATACACGTGATCCTTTTGCACTCTATAACGGGGATGAAGATTATCGTCTTTTTATCCATATTGAAGACCATGTCAAAGAGAAGATCTTTTTCGGTCTTGGCGATGCCACAAATGGCGGTTCTGTTATCTGGCGTATCCATGCACCCGATGAAACGGTAGTCTGGAGCGGATCAACTCCTACCAGTTCATCCTCCCCGGGTTTTATCGAGTATTACAATCAGGCGTATCTCGGCCCAACAAAACTCAACGCAAGTGGATATCCTGCCATCGTCGTTGATCCAGAAGTCAATGGGGACTATTTCATGACTTTCCAAGTTAATAGTGGTTCATATAGATCGTATGAAAAAGTGGATATCTCAGTCATCGACACAACCACAACCACATATAAAAAGGGGCGTGTCTTTTGTAAAGCATGGCAGGCCAATACCAATGAGCCAAACTCTCATGGTTTTTATGGTGAATTATTTGTCTATTCTATCGATAGCCTTGTGACAAAATTCGATCCAAACGGATTCGAAGGCATGTGGTTTACGGTCTCCTGTAATAACTCGGGATGCTACCCGGTAAGCCCGTCCTGGCCGGCAACGGAAGCCCGAAAATCCGTTTATGGCTGGCATAACTATCCACAGTATAATATATTTCTGAATGATCCTGATTCACTAGTCTATCCAAGTGGCATCATCGGACAGGTGGTTTTTCCTCCTCCTCCGGGCAATGCTGTTGTGGTGACCCCTCATTGTGATGATGGCAGCATTGATTTTACGTTTGAAGTTACCTCATCCGGAACTGTTTCGATAAACCTTGAGTTGAGCAGTCTCGGAGGGAGTTATACTGACAGGGAGATAATTCAAACTGTCAATGTTGGAATCAATATTATGACCTGGGATGGTTATGACGGCTCCACCCCTCCTTTACTTATACCCAGCGGATCCACCTTTCCTTTTACATTGACCTATGTTAAAGGGATGACACACATGCCATTATGGGATGTGGAGAATAATCAATTCGGATTCTATGTAAGTCTGATTAGGCCTGCCAGTATATCTGAACCAGCATTCCATTGGGATGATACCAATTTCAATCCATCTATGCCACCCGGTCCGGCAACCAGTCCGCCCGCTGGTTGTTTGAGCAGCGTTTCTGCCTGCCATATCTGGTATGAGGCAGGAGGACAACCTGGAGATGGCAAAACCGTAAACACCTGGTGGTATGTCTCTAACGAAACCACAATACCGGTCACGATCATGAAGAAACAGATCCCGGGAAATGTAGGGCCGATTATCGGTCCCTCTCAGATATGCCAGGGGGGAACCTCCCAGTTCACTGCGCAATCCGACACGAATGCCCAACAATACCGTTGGACCTGGCCCGGAGGAGTCGATACGACAAATTTTCCCTTGGCCATTCTGACCTTTCCCCTGTCAACAGCACCAGGACTGACACAGGTTACGGTACATGGTATCAATGCAGAGTGTGGTAACGGACCTACGGCTTCCCTGGATGTCACGGTGAATGAGATCCCGGAGGTAACGAATTCCGTTCTGGAAAAAACAATATGCTCAAACACCGCTGTCAATATCTCACTCACATCCAATGTTTCCGGGGCCACTTTCGCCTGGAGAGCATATGGAAATAATCCAAATCTTGGTGGTTTCTATAACAGTATGGGAACTGTCATTTCGCAAGTGCTATTCAATTTAGGCACATATACTGATACTGTCTTCTACCGTATTGTTTCAATTGCCAGCGGGTGCATGGGGGATAGTGTGACTTACAAAGTCGCCGTTCATCCGATACCTGATCTCTCTAATTCTCCTGCATCACAAACCCAGTGTAACAATTTGAATACCCTGTTGGAATTAACTTCCAATATAACAGGTACACTTTTCACATGGATCAGTATTCCGAGTTCCGGAAATATATCCGGCTACTCAAATAACAGTACACCAACAGACTCCATCAAGGATCTCCTCATTAACTCATGGTTTGCGACGGAATCTGTAAACTACCGTATTACACCGACAGCGAATAATTGTTATGGACAGCCAACAGACTTCAACCTCACTGTACGTCCGACCCCTGATCTCTCCAACAATCCTCCGTTGACAGAGATCTGTAACGGCGGGAATACCGGCATCACCTTAACCTCAAATGTCTCGGGAACATCATTTACCTGGACA
>JACNKI010000124.1 GCA_014382125.1 Bacteroidota bacterium
AGACCGGCACGGTAGAGGTTCAGATACTCTTCTGAGACTCCCTGGTTAAACAGTGTTACATCATCAGTGTTGACTGTTACCTTTACACCGTGATCAAACAGGATCCGAATGGGATGGGAAGCATACGATTGTACCCGCTGTAAAACCAGATTGCTGGCAGGGCATATATTCAGAGGGATCTTCCGGTCAGCCAGCCAACGCATGACTTCCGGTGATGCAGCGGCAGCAACCCCATGCTGTACGGCATCCAGATTGAGTATTTCTACGGCTTCCCTGACATCTTCGGCAGAGCCAAATTCTCCGACATGAGCTGTACACCGGAATCCCTGCCGGCGTGCAAAACGGTAGATCTCCCGAAAGTTTTGAACCGGTTGACTCAATTCATCGTCATACAGATCAATCGCGGTGAAATAGTTCAAATCCAGGTAAGGCTCAAAGAGTCTTAGAAGCTGCCTCACAGGTGTGCTGCGGACAAAACCCAGACAGGGACGGAAAGTGATTGAGGGAGCTGTCTGCATATGAGTCTCCTTCAGGATCTCTGCAATTTGCCGGGGAGTAAGTTTATAAAGGAGCCCGAAGGCAACATCCATACTCATCTCCAACAGGGTGATCCCATCATCGAGAGCCTGCTGAAAACTTGCTTCAATAAGCTTCTGAAAAATTCCCGGAATGTGCATCACCGGAACATATTGATCCCTGATCCAGTGATTGATATCCTTGATCCCGTTTCCCTTGTAATGAAAAGGCTGAATATCCAACCCGGAGATTGTTCGCATCCTCTCCAACCTGACACCCAGTAAACAGTGATTATGCAAGTCGGCCTTAGGGACTGAACGAACTAAGGAGATATTCCCCTCCGCCAAACCTGAATAAAATTCATTCATCTAACTAAGTCCTTGTACAATCTATGGCAATTAATGGCAATAATATGGCAATCCTTCTTTATTATTCTTTATTCACAACCACTGAATTGGAGTACACCGGCATATCATTCTGGTAAAATTTAAAGGTAATCTGATGCGGAAGCCTATTGCGATTCAACAGTTGTATGATGTATTCATTATCTCCCACATTATCTATCTGAACGTAGTTGGATGCTGAACGTGTAGTGGATTTATCGTTGACCGTAATATTCTGCACATTAAGTACCCGGAAATCGTTGTATCCGAATTCAACCACCAGCTTCACCGGGTATAAGGAGGAGAGATCGAGACGAGCTTCAACCAGCTGGGTTGAATAGCGAACATCAATGGCTGCTTTCAAAGCCGGATTGTCAAAGAAGATCGCATCAGCCGGTTTCATCTTCTCAAATGAACTTGAATTGTAAACTGTTCCACGGACATCTTCGTCAGATGTAAACTGATGCTCCTGCCGGGTATCAGCCAGTAATGTCAGGATGATTCCAAAGCAGGCTCCAATAAGAAAGAAGAAACTATATCTCACCCATGATTTTTGAAAGAAGGAAGGTTTCTGATCATAAAATGAAGGTGAACTCTTTTCTGGTTGTTCCATCTCTAAGGTTATTTTGGTAATAAGGAACTAAAGGTACAACAATTTTTCATTTATTTGGTTTCAGGGTGGTCAGGGCCCAGAGGTCACTGCGGCTCGTTCGCAGGATTGGTTTCAATGCCAGGATTCCCGCCTTCCCGATGTTTTTTTTCAGCATGTCAAGTTCCTCCAGCTTCTCCATGATCTGTGGATCCATTGGCAGGGGGAGGTCACTCTCTTTAAGTAATAGCAAGCATTTGGCTTTGACTGATAACTCCAGGTATAGTGCTGAATAGCAATACATGTCAACAACCACCTCCCGGGGGAAGTGGTCTTTGACAGAAAGGAGGTATTTGCCGGCGGGTGTCTTGCTGAACTTCCCCTTGTTTATCATCAACAACAGTTCTACTTCAGAATCTATTCCCATATCGAGCCATCGTTTCAAATTACCGGTGCTCAGCCTGAATACAATGATCAGTGTCACCGGGATCAGAACCATCATAATCAATGCAGAGATCAATGGAAAAATGAAAAAGGCGTTGTAGAGTGCATGCAACAGATAAGCTACAATTACAGCAAGAATGAAAGGCTGGAGTAACTTCCGTGTGTCGGTAAGACGATTCACAAGAATGATCCCGACTATTGCAGTGACGCCTCCATGCATGATAGCTGTCCCGAAACCCCGTGTCACCCAGATCCAAAGATTGGTTTGATCGGGTCCGAGTTGAAAGATGTAGATCATGTTTTCGGCAAACGCAAAACCGGTACCAATAGTAAATCCATAGATCGCAGCATCAATAGCAAATCCGATCCGGTGTTTCGTAATCAACCACAGTAATAAAAGCATCTTCAGAATCTCCTCGGTAAGAGGTGCTATATAACGTGAGAGGATATCAAAATCGATGTGAAACAGGTTTGTTATCAGTGTGTTCCCAACCAGGCTCAGGCTGGCTGCAACGCCTCCCCATAAGAGACAAACGAACAGGATCCCCCACCTGATCAACCGGAAACTGTCGAGCGACAGAAACATCGCCAGGAAGAGCAGAATGGGAATCAGGCTGACAGCGATTTTCATCTGTTAGTTAGTTTCTGGCGGTTGTTGAGCGAGTCGTATGTTATCACGCATCACCCGCATCAGGTTTTCACCCCAGATCTTCCGGATATCCGCTTCAGAATAACCCCGGTTAACAAGTTCCAGCGTGATGTTACCCATTTCAGATGCGTCATAACAACCCGATACACCTCCTCCACCATCAAAGTCGGTTCCGATACCAATATGATCGATCCCTGCTACAGCTACGATATGGTCGATGTGATCTACGACTTCACTAACGGTTGCCAGTTCACGGGGAAATTTATCTTCGATAGCATACCACTCTTTCCGCGCCTGCGTCATCTCCTCATCAGTAAGGTTCTCAAAATCATGAAATTTCTTCCTGACCGCAGCACGGGCCGAATCACGAGGCGGATTGGGGGCAGGGATCTTGATGTAACTACTCAATATACACATCTGAATGACCCCTCCGTTTGCTACCAGAGCCCGAAGCATATCGTCATCAAGGTTCCGGGGGCTGTCACACAATGCCCGTGCACAGGAATGCGAGGCGATTACAGGCGCTTTCGTTACGTTCAGAATGTCGTAATAAGAGGCATCGGAAGCATGCGATACATCGATCATCATGCCCAACCGGTTCATCTCTTTCACAACATCCGTTCCGAATTCACTCAATCCATCATAACCGATCGTATCTGTTGAGGAATCGCAGATATCGTTGTTTCTTGTATGCACTACCGTAATATAGCGAGCTCCTTTATCATAATAAGTTTGAATCAAAGCAAGATCCTTCCCAACAGGGTAACCATTTTCAATTCCAATGAAAGCAATCCGTTTTCCCTCTTTTTCAAGCTTATAGGCATCCTCCGGTGTCAATGCAAGGCCTACCTTGTCGGGGTACCTGTTGATCGAACTCAATAAGGTATCGAAGATCATCATGGTACGTTTTTTGGCTTTTGCATACCCTTCAGGCGTTCGGGGACCCTGTCCGACAAATACCGCAAAGAATGAGCCGTCCAGACCCCCTTCCTCCATTCGAACCAGGTCGACCCGGGAGCGATCCTTTTTGGCATCATGTCGTTCACCCCAGTCAAATCCCGGCCTGATCATGCGTAATGGCGTATCGTTATGAGAGTCGATCGTCAGCACCCGTTCGTGGATTCTTTTCGCTTTTCGCTTATTCTTTTTCGAATCCCGATCACCAGGAAATACAATGGTATTAAGGAGTATAAGGAAGATAACAAGAATTATTTTTTTCATACTATCGGGGTTGATAAGAGAAATGCGAATGGCGAATAGCGAGAAGCTAATCAATCTTTCAGCTGACGTAAATAGAGCTGGATTGTGTTTTCCAACCCCAAATATAGTGCATCACAGATTAACGCATGGCCAATAGAGACCTCCAGCAACCCGGGTATCTGCTGGTGAAAGAATCCAAGATTCTCCAGGCTCAGATCGTGACCGGCATTCAATCCCAGACCCAGTTCATTGGCAAGCCTGGCTGTTTCAACAAAAGGGTTGATCGCTTCCTCACGGTTCACCGGATACTGTTTTGCATACTCCTCTGTGTAGAGTTCCACTCTGTCGGTGCCTGTCTCTTTTGCCTGCTCGATCATCTGGAGATCTGTTTCGATAAAGATGGAGGTACGGATTCCATGAGTATGAAACTCAGCAATGATCTCCTTCAACATCGCTTGATTCGCGATGGTATCCCATCCGGCATTGGAGGTGAGTACTTCTGGTGGGTCCGGTACAAGGGTGACCTGTGCAGGTTTCACACCTGTTACAAGGTCGATGAACGCACGGTTCGGATACCCTTCGATATTGAATTCTGTTGTCACAATCGGTTTCAGATCAATCACATCCTGATATCGGATATGACGTTCATCAGGTCGCGGATGTACTGTGATACCTTGTGCACCGAACCTTTCGCAATCAACAGCTGCTTTCAGCACATCAGGCTGGTTCCCTCCTCTGGCATTCCGCAACGTGGCGATCTTATTGATGTTGACACTTAATTTCGTCATTCGGGCCAATTTTCTACAAAACTAGTAAATTTGTGGAACCCATAAATCGTCAAATCATGCGTGCAGTCATTCAACGTGTCAATCACTCTTCTGTCAACATTGGCGGGGAGATCGTAGCTTCCATCAACAATGGATTGTTGATATTATTAGGTATCGAAGAGGCTGATGGTACAGAAGATATAGATTGGTTGGCCGGGAAGATCATACGACTACGCATATTCCCTGATGCCAAAGGGATAATGAATTGCTCTATTGAGGAGGCAGAAGGTGATATCCTTGTGGTCAGTCAGTTTACCCTTCATGCCAGCACCAAAAAAGGAAACCGCCCTTCTTACATTCGGGCTGCACGGCCTGAAGTAGCTATCCCATTATACAACCAGTTTGTTGCAAGGCTGGAATCCCGGACAGGAAAACAGGTTCAGACTGGTGATTTTGGTGCCATGATGGAAGTTTCGCTGGTGAATGACGGACCGGTAACCATCTTTATCGACACAAAAAACCGGGAATAACAAGACGTCAGAACAAAGATCTTCTACTTTTCTTCCCGATTCTTTACACAGATACCATCAAAAAGAATACAGTCGCCCAGGATATGCCTACATATGCTAAACAACCTGATTATCAGTAGGAAAACGACCTGGTTATCACTATATTTGAGGGTATAAATATGGTGTATGAAGATCAAGAACAAGTTCCTGATCGTCTTTTTGGTGGCGTTTGCGATAACGATCATTCCGAACCTGTTTATCATTCGCGGTGACGTGCTTGCATGGTTGCCTTTTCCATTTTGGACTGCGCTGTCAATCCTGCGGTTCATTGTGTTGCTTGGACTATTTGTTGCAGCCGTCCATTTATGGATCATCAAACCGTTAAACCTGATCGCGAAAAGTCTCTCCCTGAACGATCCGAATCTGGTGAAGGACATTGCCCGCCGCCGGGATGAAATCGGCCGTATTGGGGTGTTATTGCAGCAGTTCTTCGAACAAACCAAGGAGCTGACTACAGTGATTGCCGATAAGAGCAAGGCGCTGGAAGAGGTGGCCCAATCCGAAGCCCAGTTGAAGGAATCTAAGATAGAGATCACCCAATCTCTGAACAAACAGCAGGCGGCTAACCGAATCAAGTCACAATTTATCTCCCTCGTTTCCCATGAATTCCGGACGCCACTGGCTGCAATCTCAAGCAATATTCAGCTCCTTCACCGCTATGAGGATAAATGGCCGCATAAGAAAAAGACCGTGGTTCTCAAACGAATACAGGAAGGGATCCAAATCATGATCAATCTGCTGGAAGAGATCACACTACTCTCCAAAGATCACAGCGGCCGGTTATTTGTCTACCCGGAAGAGTTTCAGCTTGAACATTTCATCGTGGATCTCATTGATGAGTTGAAAAAAAATTCAGAACTGCCACTGAATTTGGAATTCAATGTTAATGAGGAAACACCTCATATCACATCCGATAAGGAACTCCTTCGTCAGATTCTGTCACATCTGATTATCAATGCATGGAAATTTAATCCGGAGAAGAAACCGGTTTATGTGAAAATTACACGTGATAACAACCACGTTGAGATCGTGATTTCCGATCAGGGGATTGGTATCCCGCAGCGCGATCTGGAGCATATCTGGGAACCTTTTATCCGTGGGCAAAACAGCGAAAATTATCCTGGCAGTGGCCTGGGTTTGGCGATCGTAAAGCGATGTGTCGACCTGTTAGAGGGTTCCATTCAAATCCGGAGTACAGAAAACGCCGGTACTAATGTTGAAGTAAAACTTCCAGTCAAATCAACCATAATCAACAGAGATGAACACAGTTCTAGTTATTGAAGATGATAAGATCCTCCTGGCGAGTGTCAGTGACTTCCTGAAAGAAGAAGGATTTAATGTTATCCTGGCCAATAATGGTAAAGTGGGCATTGAGATGGCACTTAGTCACCTCCCCGATTTGATCTTATGCGATATCCTCATGCCTGTCGTGAATGGGTATGACGTTCTTAAAAAGCTAAAAAGTGAGATATCCGCTTCGTTGATCCCGTTTATCTTTATGACAGCGAAAACTGAGCGGGATGATATCCTTCTGGCCATGGAAATGGGTGTGGATGATTACATCACCAAACCCATCGATTTTGATGAGCTCATCTCACGGATCGATAAACGAATAAACAAAACACGCGAGATGATCCGGCGAAGTGAAATCAAATACCATGCGGTGTTTGAAACGGCGTTTGAGGCAATTCTCGTGATACGAATATCAGTCACGAGTTACGTACTCCACTGAATGGGATCCTCGGATTCTCGGAACTTCTGCAGGATGACCTGAGAGATACCGAATACCTTCAGATGGTGGAGAACATTCATTTTTCGGGGCAACGGCTCATGTCCACCCTGGATTCCATCATCACACTCTCGCAACTTCAGGCTGGCAAAGTTACGATCCTTCTTAAAAACACAAATCTGAATGCAGCTATAAAAAATGTATATCAAGCATTCAAGGATAAGGCGGATGAGAAGACGATTACCTTGTCAATGGATATACTGGATGATGTAACGGCTTATACAGACCAGTTGCTGTTCAAACAACTTCTCCAAAGGATCCTTGACAACGCTATAAAGTTTACGGAGAAAGGGAAGGTCGTCATCACCTCCAGGATGATTATGGAAAATGATGTAAAATGGCAAACCATACGGATCAAAGATACCGGCATTGGGATCGATAAAGATTTCTTTGAGTTGATCTATCATGAGTTTCGCCAGGTGAGTGAAGGATATAACCGAAAATTCCAGGGAAGCGGACTTGGACTTACAATCAGTAAAAAAACATGTGACTTGTTGAAAGGAAAGATCACCCTGGAGAGTGAACCTGGCAAGGGATCTGCTTTCACGATCTGGCTTCCCGCTTCAAAAAAAGCAAAAACCCATAAGATCAAACCTGAAGAGATTGATACGATTCTGGCTCCAGCTCCCATCAAGAAATCAATTAAAAGCCCGGTAATTCTGCTTGTAGAAGACAACCTGGTCAATAAGAACCTGATTGAACTTTTCCTGAAACCACATTACAAGATGGATCACGCTTTCGACGGGGATTCAGCCGTGAGCATGGCGAAAAAAAACAGGTATGACGGTATCTTGATGGATATCAATCTGGGGGCCGGGATGGATGGAATCCAGGCGACCAGGATGATCAAGGCTATTCCAGAATATGAAAATATCCCAATCATTGCTGTAACGGGTTATACGATGATTGGTGACCGGGAGAAATTACTTGCACAAGGATGTACTCATTATATCGGCAAGCCCTTTGAAAAGGCTAACTTTCAAGCCATCGTCAGGGATGCAATCTTTGGAAAAGGCAAATAGGGTTGTTTTTTTCAATTATTAACTCATATATATAATTATTTTCATATTTTTGCGTTATCTAAAAGGAATCTACGTTTAACATTAAAACCATATTAATATGAAAAGAGCAGCTATTTTACTGTCCGCATTGTTTTTATTTGCAGGATTAACTTTCGCCCAGGAACCTCAAAAGCCTGTCAAAAAAGGGCACCCCGCTAAAACTGAGCGGACTAAAAATGCAACCAAGAAATGTGCCCATGTAAAGAAATGCTCCTCTGCAAAGAAGAGTAGTTGTTGTGCACACGGAAAGACGACAAAGAAACCAGCCAAGAGCGATCCGGATGATAAATAAAATTATCAACCATACATGTCAGAGCAGCCTTCACAGGCTGCTTTTTTTTATCCTAAGATGCTGGACGGTTGGGTAACCGGAAAACGATCGGCATCTTCACCATTACCCGCACCGGCCTACCACTACGTTTTCCCGGAGCCCATTTTGGCATCCCTTTGGTCACCCGTATGGCTTCTTTATCACATCCCCCGCCAATGCCTTGAACGATAGCCACATTGGTGATGCTCCCATCTGCTTCAATCACAAAGATCACCATCACCACTCCGGAGATGCCTCTATCAACGGCTTCTTTCGGGTAGGCAACATTCCTGCGGAGATAATACAACCTGGCTTCCACACCTCCCGGATATCGGGGATAGACATCGATTGTGGTGGACACAGCCGTATCGGTTCCGGGCTGACGGCCAATTTCATCTCCACCTGTACCGAATGATGCAGTATCTGCATCTTCCGGTTCATTATCCTCTTCTTCTGTACCGGGTACTAATGGTTTCTTCTCTTCCTCCGGGGTAATGGTATCGGAGATAATGGGTGCGACCTGTGGCTCATCCGGCATCTTGGCGTGAGCTTTGGCCAGTTCAACCAGTTCAAGATTTTCGGGAGGAGCAAATGGAATATATTCCACCTCGTAGATAAACTCTTCATTAAAATCGTAGTTCAGGTCGTGTACCAGATAGATAAAGAAAGGGATGAGGACAACCAGGAGGATAACTGTGATGCCAATGATACCAGAGATTATTAGTGTTTTTGGATATCTTTTTTGGAGCTGGTACGATCCATAATCCTTATTCCTGTATTGGAATACAAGCTCGAGCAGCGAATTGGTATCTATTCGTTCAGATCTCATCTCCTACTTCTTCCACAATCTCTTCAACTCCTCAATATCACGACGTTGCCTCTTTGTTGGCCGCCCCTCTCCCTGGTCTCTGTGTTCATAATTCATCTCTTTGATCATTTTCAGTTTCCGGAACTCCTCCGGAGGTGTAATCTCCTCCATGTACCCGGAAACCAGTCTGGCTCCTACCCTGCTCCTTGGAAAACCGATGACCCGGAACGTTCTTTTGATCGGATTCCGGTAAAATGTAATCTCATCTCCAGGCTGAAGCTCCCGTGAAGGCTTGACCTCCTGGCCGGCAAGTTGTACTTTTCCTGCCCGGCAGGCCATTGTGGCCTGGTTGCGGGTTTTGAAGACCCGCACTTCCCATAACCATTTATCAATCCGTTTGATCTCTTCCATGGATCACTTTTGTCTGAAGTAGATCTCCAGGGAAACTCCTGTAAGGTTGAAGTGTTCCCGGAGGCGGTTTTCTAGAAAACGCTGATAAGGCTCTTTTACGTATTGAGGATGGTTACAAAAAAAGATAAATATCGGATAGGACTTAGGCAACTGGGTGATGTATTTGATCTTGATAATCTTGTCTTTGACCTTTGGTGGCGGTTTCTGCTGAATGACAGGAAGCATGACATCATTCAGTTTCCGTGTCGGGATTTTTTCAGCTCTGCGCCTGTAAACCTCTATTGCCGTCTCCACTGCCTTGAAGACCCGTTGCTTCTGGGTAACTGAAGTGAATATGATGGGGACATCGCGGAAAGGGGCGATACGATCGCGTATGTAAGCTTCGAACTTCTTGTGTGTATTTGTCTCTTTTTTGATCAGGTCCCATTTGTTGACCAGGATCACGATCCCTTTGTGGTTTTTTGCGATGAGGGAGAAGATGTTTAGATCCTGGATCTCAAATCCTCTTTCAGCATCCACCATCAGGATACAGACATCGCTGTGCTCGATCGAACGTACAGCCCGCATCACTGAGTAAAACTCAACATCCTCCTTCACTTTTGCTTTCTTCCGGATGCCTGCGGTGTCGATCAGCAGAAAATCGAGTCCGAAGTTTTGATAATGTGAATGAATCGAATCGCGAGTGGTTCCGGGCACCGGCGTAACGATCGTCCGATCATCCCCCAGCAGCAGATTCACCAGCGACGATTTGCCTGCATTGGGCCGGCCAACGATGGCGATACGTGGTAATTCCTGAGGGGAAGGGGCATCCTCCTGGGCCAGGGCATGCTCTGATCCTCCAGGAATGGCCGCCACCACCGCATCCAGCAGTTCGCCGGTACCGCTGCCTGTGATAGCGGAGATGCTGTAGAGGTCGCCCAGACCCAGTTTGTAGAATTCCGATACTTCATGGAGCTGTTTATAACTGTCTACTTTATTCACGACCAGGAACACCGGTTTTTCGGATCGTCTCAGTACAGATGCAACATCTTCATCCATGCCGGAAAGGCCTTCCCGGGCATCTACCATAAAAAGGATGCAGTCGGCTTCTTCAACAGCCAACCGCACCTGTTTCTTGATCTCCTCCTCGAATACATCGCCCGAGTCATCTACATAGCCTCCGGTATCTATCACAGAAAAATCCACTCCATTCCAGTCCGATTTGCCGTAGTGGCGATCGCGGGTAACCCCGCTGGAACGATCTACAATAGCATCCCTCCTGCCGATAAGACGGTTAAAGAGGGTGGATTTTCCCACGTTCGGACGACCTACGATTGCGATTATTGCCATCAACAAAAATTACGAATAATTATTCACGAAATCATTCATTTATTAATTGGTGTTCATGAATGCTTCGCATTTCGAGTGACGAATTGCAATTACGAAAGTACAAAAATGAATGGAAGAGTTTTCAAGAGCTATCGGTCGTATACCCGAATCGCTTTAAGAGACGTTCGTTCTCCCGCCAGTTTTTCTCCACTTTCACGGTCAGTCCCAGGAAAATATGCTGGTCAAGGAATGCCTCGATCTCTTTACGTTCAGCCATCCCCAATTTTTTGATCGCTTTCCCCTGTTTACCCAAAAAATGCCATGAGGAGAAAAGGATTGTTCTAACTAGGGGCTGACCGAATGGAATACAACAGAAACATGAGCTAAAAGACGAATTTTAAACGAACTTAAGACGAATCTAAAACGAATTCTAGATGACCCAGCCTGAATTTATGTACCTCTTCAACAAGAAAGGCCTTCAGAAATCACATAAGTTAAAAAAGTGTAACTTTGTTGTATGCGTGAAAAGATCAATGACATAAAAGAATCAATTAAACCAATACTGTCCAAATATGGTATTCGTAATGCCTTTATTGTAGGTTCGGTTGCTAGAGGTGAAGATACTATTCAGAGTGATATTGATATTGTTGTTGAGATTGATCAACCTCTTAGTTTATTGACGTTTGCCAGGATTAAAATTGAACTTGAAGAAATTTTACATAAGAAAGTCGATCTCATAGAAAGGTCTGCAATCAAACCGAGGTTAAAAAAGTATTTGTTGGAAAATGAAATTCTAATAAGCTGATTCTAATGAAACGGGACTTTACTATTTATCTTACGGACATCCTTGAATCGGCTGAATTGATTGAGGGATACACCAAAGACATTTCTGAGGATGAGTTTTATCAATCATCAGAAAAACAAGATGCTGTTCTTCATCGTATCCAGATCATTGGAGAGGCCGCTAAGAAAGTTCCAGAGGAATATAGAAAAAGATGGTCCGATATACCCTGGAAAGAAATATCCGGCATGCGGGATATTATTGTTCATGAATATTTTGGCATCACTATGATAATGGTTTGGAAAGTGGCAGTCGAAGATATTCCTTCTATTAAACTTCAGATAATAAATATTCTGAATTCGCTTAATACTTGAATAAACACCTTTTTTCATAGTAGCAGGTGCAGAATTACCCGAACTTCGCCTTTGTTAGCTTTAGTTCAAGCTAGCTTTTATCGCTATTGGTCGTATACCCGAATCGCTTTAAGAGATGTTCGTTCTCCCGCCAGTTTTTCTCCACTTTAACCGTTAGTCCCAGGAAAATATGCTGGTCAAGGAATGCTTCGATCTCTTTCCGTGCAGCCATCCCCAGTTTTTTGATCGCTTTCCCCTGTTTACCCAGGATGATCGCTTTTTGTGAATCGCGGGAGACGTAAATTGTGGCTTCAATCCGGGTGATTTTCTCATCCTCTTTGAAGGAATCGACAATGACCTCACAGGAGTAGGGGATCTCTTCGCCGAAAAGCAAAAAGATCTTTTCACGGATCATCTCTGAAACGAAGAAGCGTTCGGAACGGTCTGATAGTTCATCTTTTGGGTAATATTCTGGATTATCGGGTAGTTTGTCAATGATCAGATCCAATAGTCTTCCCAGGTTGAATTTATGAAGTGCAGAGACAGGGATGACATCACTATCCGGGAACAGGGATTGCCATTTCTCCATAGCTTGCTTCACTATCTCCTCGGAGGAGATGTCAACCTTATTTATCACCATGATAATTGGAGTATTGTGTTCCTTGAGCTTCTTGAGGATCTGCTCATTGTCAAATGGTGTATCAATCTCTGTGACAAGGACAATAGCATCTGCATCGGAGAGGGAGGAGAGCACAGCCGCCATCATGGAACGGTGTAGCAGGTAATGAGGTTTGATGATGCCAGGTGTGTCTGAGTATACAATCTGAAAATCATCACCACTGAGGATCCCCATGATCCGGTGACGGGTTGTTTGTGCTTTGGGAGTGATGATCGACAATCGTTCGCCGACCAGCGCATTCATCAGCGTTGATTTCCCCACATTGGGGTATCCGATAATTGAAACGAAGCCAGCTTTGTGGGTCATATATCGCAGGTAATTTGCAAAATTTGGTAATATTTTCGTATATTTGCAGTCCTTTTTGAGGACAAAAGTAATCAAAAAGATACCGCGGAAAGATTAAAACGCAAAATCAAGACATCAATGTCCGCGGCATAACTGCATCTATACGAAAAGTGCTTCGTATTTTCATTAAAATGCAGTAGATATTGCGGGGTGGAGCAGAGGTAGCTCGTTGGGCTCATAACCCAAAGGTCATCAGTTCGAATCTGGTCCCCGCTACTAAATGAGAGTCAGTGTTTTACACTGACTTTTTTTATGTCCATATGTGATATTTTCCTTACCTGGGTGAGGACGCTGGGTAAGGAAAAATTTCAAAAACCCTTGATTGACGCGGCTTCCATCCATTCTAAAATATTCTAAAATTTGAACACTTTTTAACAGCATTTATTTGAGCCAAATAATGTTTCCTTACCACATCTTTATTGCTATGGTCACTAACTGTCGATGTAAGGTTTAAGTCCCCGTATTCGTCTTGTAATCGAGTGATATAGTATAATTCCCCCCAAAAACAGGACAGTAAGTTAAGTTAGATATTAACCTTAATTTTACTGTTATGAACAAACGAAGAAAATTCAACTCCGCCTTTAAAACAAAGGTTGCCATCGAAGCGATCAAAGAACAGAAAACATTAGCAGATTTATCGGTTATGTTCGGGGTAACTCAGCAACAGATCAGCAATTGGAAAAATGAATTTCTTCGCCGGTCAACAGAGATCTTCAGTAAACGTGAACCCGATAAGGAGCTTGAAAAAGAGAATGAGAAGCTGTTTACAAAGATCGGCCGGTTGGAGATAGAAAACGATTGGTTGAAAAAAAAACTATAGACTATACTGTGGCAGAACGTAAATCCATGATTGATCCAGTTCATCCGGAAATCACTATTATTCAGCAATGTGAATTGCTCGGTATCAGCCGATCAGGTTATTATTACACGCCATGCCCGGTTGACAAGGCAACACTTGATTTGATGAATATTATTGACAAACAGTATACTAAAACGCCTTACTATGGTTCCCGCAAGATGAGCGCTTATCTCAAGATGATCGGGTATAATGTGGATCGTAAACGAGTCCGCAGATTGTACAAGCTTATGGGATTGACTGCCATTTATCCGAAACGAAATTTAAGTAAACCGGCCAAAGGGCATAAAATCTATCCTTACCTGTTGAAAGGGTTAACGATTGACCATCCGAATCAGGTTTGGGAATCCGATATAACGTACAGTGTGCCCGGATCGCGGCAACTAATTAATTGCCGTGACACGATCTCATTTGAAATATACTATTATAGTATCTGTGCCTTGTTGTGAAGGCATATGAGTCTGAGCGACAGTGACTCATCGTGTACTGATGAGGTGATGTAACTCGCTGACAAAGGGAAGTGAGGCGAATTCGTTAAGCCAAGATGCTTCTCAAGACTGAATATTGGACGGATGAAGAACATGAACCGATTAAACCGCATCTATGGGCTGAAATGTCGCCACTGCCTACACGAATTAATAGGTGGTATTGTGTGGCTTACTGTGAAACGTAAGTACAGAAGGCCTGTATACTGTGATGAAATGTATGCAAAACAGTATGAATTTGATGTCATAACGCAATTCGGCATTAAAACACAATCACTTTACAGAACGCTAAAGTTAAAGAGTGCGATCGGTATCCACCCCAATATGTTTGAGTTCAAATGAGTAAACCGGGGAAGGTTTGTTTAGATGATAAGGGAGTACGACCCCAATGATAAACAAGCTGGCGGAGTGTTCGTAGTAGTCTGAGGTAGGGAAAGCCTATTACATGGCAAAGGAACACAGCTTAATTGATTTACGTTAAAGATTAATTGACCAAATGAAGTGAAGACTTATGATAATCAATGAAATACAACGTAAATTGGCAACATGGACTGCAACAGACAAAGACAGAAGAGTCAATCGTCTATTGCGGATTATTAGTCATCCTCTGTGGCTTGCAAAAGCAGCGGAGATAACACTCTCTTCCAAAGGGGCCAGAACTCCAGGGGTAGATGGGATAAACAAATACAAACTGCAGTCAGGTTTGAATGAATATCTTGAACAAATCAGAAATGATCTGTTATCAGGGTCATATAAACCATATCCGGCACGGCGTATTTACATACCAAAAGCCCATGGAAAACAAAGGCCCATCGGAATCCCAACGTTGAGAGACAGAATCATTCAAAGAGCAATGCTAATGGCGATGGAACCCATATGGGAAAATGATTTTCATTCATTATCCTATGGCTTCAGACCCGAACGTAGTGTTCACCATGCCATCCGAACAGTTAAATTACAACTGACGGACTGCACTTATGCAAAAGGTCGCTGGGTAGTTGAAGGTGATCTATCAAGTTATTTTGATACGGTTCACCATAGATTACTCATGAAATATGTCCGGAAAAGGATAAGCTGTAAGCGATTCAATAACCTACTTTGGCTATTCATTAAAGCTGGGCATATCGATAAGAATCTATTTTACTCAACCAGTCAAGGAGTTCCACAAGGGGGAGTCATTTCCCCTTTACTATCCAACATTATGCTAAATGAGTTTGACCAATACTTAGATAAACTTTATCTGAGTAAGAAAGCTCGTAAAGATCGCTGGTACTGGAATCATAGTATCAAGGTTGGGAGAAAACCTGCTGTTGAAGAAAACCGACAATGGAAACCAGCAGTCTCTTACTGTCGCTTTGCTGATGATTTTATTCTTATTGTCAAAGGCATGCAGACAGAGGCTGAAATAATACGGGATCAATGTCGCAATTTTCTACAAGAAGAGTTGAAACTCAAATTGAATATGGAGAAAACAAAAATTACTCATGTCAATGATGGTTTTACTTTTCTAGGACACAGGATTATCCGTAAACGAGGGCCAAACGGCAAAATGAGGACGGTTACAGGAATTCCAAAGGAGAAAGCCCGGTCTTTCTCTTACGCTCTGAGTAAAGAACTTTCCGGAGATTTTAGCATAAGCATGATTGATAAAGTCGAAAAGCTTAATCAAAAACTCAGGGGCTGGGCTCAATTCTACCGACACACTGATTTTACTGCTATTATCTATAGTAAAATTGATAATGTGGTTTTCTGGAAGCTTGCTAAATGGCTTGCCAGAAAATACAAATGTAGAATTAAAGCTCTGCTTACTAAATGGTACAAGCAACCAGCTCCGGGATTGAGCAAAACCTGGGTTCTTTTTGGGAGAACAGATAATGGTAATAAATGTGGGATTTCTCTATTTAGACTGGTTAGTAGTTTAAAACAACCATTCAGATGGCGTCTACCCGAGACAAATCCATATCTGCGAGTGGAAGTTAGAAATACTATTACTTCTAACTATTTTGATGTTGCCATGGCGGTTGGCCGCAATTAAGTGGAGAGCCGGATGCGCTGAAAGGTGCACGTCCGGTTCGGAGAGGAGAGACTGGGAAATAGTTTGACTACGCCCAGTCTCTTACTCTACTACCTGTGCAGGGAGGATACCTCTACCTGGTGGCTGTGATTGATCTGTACAGCCGATATGTTGTGAACTGGTCCCTGAGCAATACGATGAGTGCTGAATGGTGCAGAGACACCCTGGATGAAGCGATAGAACGTTATGGACATCCGGAAATAGTAAATACCGACCAGGGATCCCAGTTTACCTCAGAAGTCTTTTCTGAGTATGTAGTGAAAACCAGAGAACTTAAACTGAGCATGGACGGAAAAGGAAGAGCTATTGATAATATTTTTATTGAGCGTCTTTGGAGAAGTGTCAAGTACGAATACGTCTATATTTATCCGGCAGCTGATGGTTTAGAATCTTATCAAGGACTTTGTAAATACTTTGATTACTACAACAATGAAAGAAGACATTCAAGCCTGAAGAAACAAACACCAG
>JACNKI010000235.1 GCA_014382125.1 Bacteroidota bacterium
CTGAAAAAGATGAGCCCGGAGAACAGAAAACAGATCACCGAACTGATCACCTCAATGTGGGGGACGGTAACCGATGATATCAGTAAATCAAGAGATATTGAACCAGCCAGGTTGAATCGGATAGCTGATAGTCTGTTAATACAAACTGCCGAAGATGCACTCAGCTACGGATTTGCTGACAAACTAATCTACAAAGATGAGTTGATTGATGACCTGAAAAACAAACTTGACATTGACAGCTCCGGGAAGGTCAAATTCGTATCACTAAGCAAATATATGGATGTCCGTGACAAGAACAGATCTCATGCCAAAGAGAAGATCGCTGTCATTTATGCCAGTGGAAGCGTAGTGGACGGTGAAGGCAATGAAGAGAACATTGGTGGTGAACGGATCTCCAGGGCTATCCGGAAAGCGAGGAAAAACGATAAGGTAAAGGCTATCGTCCTTCGTATAAACTCCGGAGGCGGCAGCGCTTTGGCTTCGGAAGTGATCTGGCGGGAGATTGATCTGGCAGTAAAAGAAAAACCTGTTGTCGCTTCATTTGGAAATGTCGCAGCCAGTGGCGGCTACTATATCGCATGTCCCGCCTCCAGAATCATGGCCGACCCCACCACCATAACCGGTTCAATTGGCGTTTGGGCAGCGATCCCGAATCTGAAAGGATTGATGAATAATAAGTTGGGGATCACATTTGACAATGCGAAAACAAACACCAACGCTGATTTTATATCTATTATAAAGCCATTAACTCCCTATCAACGGGCAATTCTCCAGAATGGTGTGAATCATATTTACGATGTCTTTTCGACCCGTGTGGCTGAAGGGAGGAATATACCGGTAGAAAACGTTGATAACCTCGGGCAGGGCCGGGTTTGGAGTGGTATAGATGCATTGAAACTGGGATTGATTGATACGCTTGGCGGCCTTGATGCAGCTATCGGACTGGCTGCCAATCTCGCTGACCTTGATGATTACCGGATAGCCGCTCTCCCCGTTCTGAAAGATCCCATCGATAAATTTTTGGATGAACTTTTCGGCAAATCAAACCCGGATGTCTACATGAAACAAGTGCTGGGAGAAGATTACGAATACTATCGCTATTTGAAGGAAGTCAGGGAGTTGAAAGGTGTTCAAGCGAGGTTGCCGTTTCATATTTCAATTTATTGATATTGGATATGGGATGTGCGATATGAGATTCGTGATACGTGATGCGGAATACGGGATAAGTGAATCGCGTATCCCGGATCTCGTATCAATTACCCAAAGTCCATCTCGGACAATCTACGATATTGATCATGCCGCCATTTCGCGTTCTCTTCAGCTGCTTTGAAAAGAACTGCAGCTTCTGATGGAAAGGTCTTCTTCAATGAAGTATAACGAACTTCTCCATCCAGGAATTCCTGGAACTGATCCCAATCAGGCTCTTTTGAATCAAGTTTGAACGGATTTTTTCCCTCTTCACCCAATAGCGGGTTGTATCTGTAAAGCTGCCAGTAACCTGCTTTAACAGCTTTATCCATCTCATCCTGAGTCTTGCCCATTCCGGCACGTAATCCATGACTGATACATGGCGAATAAGCTATGATAACAGAAGGTCCTTTGTAGGATTCTGCTTCTTTAACCGCCCTGAAAAGTTGACCATGATTCGCTCCCATTGCTACCTGAGCTACATAAACGTAACCATAACTCATCGCCATGGACCCAAGGTCTTTCTTACGGATCTTTTTCCCGGAGGTAGCAAACTTGGCTACCGCACCTTCTGGTGTGGCTTTGGAAGATTGTCCTCCTGTATTTGAATAAACTTCCGTATCCAATACCAGAATATTGACATCTTCACCGGACGCGATCACGTGATCAAGACCGCCATATCCGATGTCATACGCCCATCCGTCACCGCCAATGACCCATATCGATTTCTTCACAAGATACTGTTTCAGGTGAAGGATATCTTCGACAAGCTGGTTTTTATCTTTCTCCAGTAAGGGGAGCATCTTTACTGTTGCTTCCTTCGACTTCACAGCATCATCCTTCCCTTCAATCCATTCGCCAAATACCTCCAGAAGGGCTGCTGATATCGTGTTCTCTTCAATCGCTGTACGCATCTTCTGGGCCATCCGTTTTCGAAGATGAGTAATCCCGATCGCCATTCCAAAACCATATTCAGCATTATCTTCAAACAGAGAGTTCGCCCAGGCAGGTCCGTGACCATCTGTATTCGGACGGTAGGGGGAGTATGGAGCGGTCCCTCCATAAATTGAGGAGCAACCGGTTGCATTGGCAATCAACATCCTCTCACCGAAAAGTTGGGTGATCAGTTTGATGTATGATGTCTCTCCACATCCTGCACAAGCGCCGGAGAACTCAAACAACGGTTGCGAGAACTGACTGTTTTTGAATGTCTTGAACCGATCCACGATATCCGTTTTATAGGTAACATGATCGATCAGGTAATCCCAGTTTTTTGTTTCTGGCATCTGTGAATCCAGTGTTTGGAATTCCAGCGATTTGATCTTTGACGGACACACATCAATGCAGTTGCCACACCCGGTACAGTCAAGCACACTCACCTGGATACGGAATTTCAATCCGCTGAGTTCCTTACCAAACGCATTCAGCATGACCAGATCTTCAGGAGCATTGTTCACCTCAGCCTCGTTGAGGAGGAAAGGCCGGATGGCTGCGTGAGGACAAACATAGGCACACTGATTACACTGAATACAGTTTTCGGAAAGCCATACGGGAACATTCACAGCGATACCCCGTTTCTCCAGCACGGAGGTACCGGCGGGGAAAGACCCGTCTTCCCGGCCAACGAATGCACTAACCGGCACTTCGTCACCGTTAAAACTGTTCACCGGATCAAAGATCTGAGTAATGAAGGGATCGGCATCCGGATCAACAAGAGGTGGTTCGATTGCAATATCGGCCCACGATGCAGGAACTTTCACCTCCGTGACCTCTTCTCCTCCTTTATCGATAGCTTCATCATTCATCTTTACGATCTCTTCCCCCTTCATTCCATATGTCTTCTCGATCGCTTTCTTCATCTCCTTCACAGCCATTTTATAAGGAATTACGTCAGCCAGCTTAAAAAATGCCGATTGCATGATGGAGTTGGTACGGCTTCCAAGCCCTATATCCTCAGCGATTTTTGTTGCATTGATGATATAAAAATGAATGTGATGCTCAGCAAGGTATTTCTTAATGGTATCAGGAAGCCGCTTCTTCGTTTCATCTTCGTCCCAAATACTGTTCAGAAGAAATGTACC
>JACNKI010000016.1 GCA_014382125.1 Bacteroidota bacterium
ACCATCAGGGTTTCAACAGAAGGGATTCGGAATATCAATAAAAAAGGGATCTCTGCCTGTTTAAAAGAGGCTCGCGAGAAAGGATTTCTGAAGAAAAAATAAAACCCCTGGAGGGGCATCCGGCCGGATGCCCCTTCAAACAAAACGCAATGCTGTGTCCCTCATGTAACAGCATTTTTTTATCCTCGCCAGCAGAATAAATTCCTCCCGGATTCGTTGATAAACCATTGAATTCTCGTAATTTTACCTCCATGAAAATGTGTTTGTCCCTTTCTCTCCTGCTAACAGTGTCACTACTGAATTGCGTCCCTGGCCAGACGCAAAATAGTGATGAGGAGCTGGTTCAATTTACAGGGATCACGATCACGGCCGACAGCCTTTCTGCCGTTCCATTCACCAGAATCATGGTTAAAACCACCCGTGAAGGGACTACGAGTGATGTGATGGGTTACTTCTCATTCGTAGCGCATCTCGGAGATACGATTCTCTTCAACGCCATGGGTTATAAGCCCGCCTCTTTTATCATACCCGATACGATCAAATTCAACCGTTACTCTCTCATCCAGCTGATGACAGCCGATACGCTAACCCTGGCAGCAGCGATTATCTTTCCCTGGCCTACGTATGAAGATTTCAAAGAGGCTTTTCTCAATATCGAAATACCAGACGATGAACTGGAGATCGCCCGGAAAAATCTGGCAGCAGCTAACATTCAGATGATGGCCAATCAATACTCAATGGACGGCCGGATGAACTATAACAACTACATCGAGAACCAAACTAGCAAACTATACTATTTCGGGCAACAACAACCTTTTTCGATTTTCAATCCCTTTGCCTGGGCACAGTTCATCAAAGCCTGGAAAGAGGGGAAATTCAAGAAAAGAGAGAACCGGGATGATTAACTTTCTCATATGCTGAAACAGGCCCTGATTATAACCGGATTTATTTTCCTGGCGATCTGGAACTCCTTCTCCCAGACAGGCGTGGTGAAGGGATATGTGAGCAACGAGGAGCAAACGCCGGTTGAATACGTCAACCTGGCGGTGAAAGGAACCACCAAAGGAACTACCACCAACAAGCAGGGTTACTTTGAACTCATGGTTCCAGCTAATCAGCGAGTGGTCATTCTGCTCTCCTTTGTCGGATTTGAGAAAGATTCGCTTGTAGTAAATCTTACTCCCGGTGAGACCAAAGATGTGGAGTTAATCCTGAAACCGACATCCACGGAGCTCAGCACCATTGAGGTGAAGGATGCACAATTACGAACAAGTACGTTCAGCCGGATCGATCCGAAAACCATCAGTATCATTCCCACTATCAACGCCAGTATAGAAGACATCATTAAAACGCTTCCAGGGGTTTCTTCACAGGATGAGCTAAGTTCACAATACTCGGTCAGAGGGGGTAACTACGACGAAAACCTGGTCTTTGTCAACGATATTGAGATATACCGTCCTTTTCTGATCCGATCCGGACAGCAGGAGGGGATGAGTTTTCTGAACCCTGACCTGGTATCGAGCATCCTTTTCTCAGCCGGTGGATTTGATGCCAAATACGGAAATAAGATGGCATCGGTTCTGGATATCCGATACAGAAAGCCTCAATCCTTTGCCGGCTCTGTCGATATTAGTCTGATGGGAGCGAGTGCTCACCTGGAAGGGACATTCGCCAGGAAGAGATTCTCTTACTTGCTTGGTACCCGGTACAAGACCAATACATACTTTCTGAAATCACTTGACACCAAAGGAAATTACAAGCCCCGCTATTTCGATATTCAGGGGATGCTCTATTACGACGTATCAGAGAAGGTGGAACTCTCCGTCCTGGGATATTACTCCAATAATGTCTTTAAACTGATCCCGGAAACCCGGGAGACAAGTTTCGGTACGCTTGATGAAGCATATAAGATCAAGGTCTATTTCGATGGACACGAAGTAGACCGCTACCAGAACTGGCTTTCAGCTCTTACCCTGACCTACCGCCCGATTGATAAGATGAGACTCCGCTTTATCGCCAGCGTCTACCAGACTAACGAGAGTGAAACCTACGACATCTCAGGAGAGTACTGGATTGGCAGACTGGAGACCTTTCAAAGCAGCTCTGAATACGGAGAGATAACCCAGCTGCTAGGTGTTGGCGCTTATATGGACCACGCCCGGAACTACCTCAACGGAACTGTTTTCAATGTTGAACACAGAGGATCTCTTGAAAAAAACATCAACAAAATCAACTGGGGAATCAGATACCAGTATTCCTATTTCGAGAATGTCATGAATGAATGGGAGTTACAGGATTCTGCCGGTTATACCCTCCCCCACCCACGTGACTCTATTGGAGATCCCAATCCGGTGCATGATCCATTTGTGCTGAAAAACGTGATCAAAACCAACCAGAACCTGAATACCAGTCTGATCTCAGCCTTCGCCCAGGACACATGGACCTTCAAACTTCGTCAAACCGATATCGCATTGACAGCCGGAGTACGTGGTATCTGGTACGATTACAACGGTCAGTTCAATGTTAATCCCCGGGTTAATCTCTCATTCAAACCTCACTGGAAAACAGAGACCGTTTTCCGGATCTCGTCGGGATACTACTCTCAACCTCCTACTTTCAGAGAGATGACCGACCTGGAAGGGAATGTTGTCTCCGGCCTGAAGTCGCAAACGTCGATCCAGGTGCTGGCTGGCAGCGACCTCTATTTCAAGGCCTGGGGAAGACATTTCAAGTTTGTGGCTGAAGCCTACTACAAATACATCAAGAATCTGATCCCTTATGAGATCGACAACCTCAACATCCGTTACTATGGCACCAATGATGCGCATGGATATGCCACCGGTATTGATTTCCGTATCAACGGTGAGTTTGTAAAAGGAGCCGAATCGTGGGTCAGTCTGTCGATCATGAAAACAGAGGAGTTTTTTCAGGGAGAGTGGATTCCCCGACCTACCGACCAGCGGCTGAACCTGAGTGTTTTCTTCCAGGATTATGTCCCGAAACTCCCTATGTTAAAAGTAGCTATCACCCTCTTTTACGGAACAGGATTACCTGTTGGGCCTCCCGACTCACCACGCAAATCGCATACCCTTCGCATCCCTGATTACAAACGAGTCGACCTGGGAATTTCCTACGCTTTGATAGGTGAGCGTACCCGGTTCAAAAACCCGAAAAACATCCTGCGGGCATTCAAATCGATGTGGATCTCATTAGAGATTTTCAACCTGTTGCAACTCAGCAACACGATCTCCTA
>JACNKI010000097.1:0-5191 GCA_014382125.1 Bacteroidota bacterium
GTTTATCAGGCTCTTGATAAAGGATATGAAGTCAATGCATTTGCCAGGAAAGCTTTCAATGTGACGATCCGGCATCCGAATATCAGGATTGTTGAAGGAGATATACTCGACTATCAAAAAGTGAAGGATGCAGTTGAAGGTGTCGATGCCGTAATTATCACACTGGGGATGGATAAAAACAAACCCCTCCGCACCTTCTCGCATGGTACCGCCAACATCATTGAAGCGATGAAAGAATATGACGTAAAGCGGCTTATCTGTATGTCTTCAGCTGGACTTCTGGGCAAGGACACCCATCCTGTTTTTGGGAAGATCATCATCCCGCTTTTTCTGAATCATATCTATGCAGATAAGAAGGAGCAGATGAATATCATCAAAGAGAGTGGACTGGAGTGGATCATCATCCGGCCTCCACGTCTGACCCAGGCGCCAAAAACAGGGAAATACCAACTCACGGAAGGTCGTCCCGGAACCCGGTCTGTCCCACGTGCCGATGTAGCCGATTTTATGCTGAGGCTGGTAAAAGATAAAACCTATGATGGCCGGATACCGGCAATAGCCTCCAATTAAAACTAGTTGCGATGGGTACTGGAGCGTATTTAACCGTGATTTTTGCCACGAGTAGTTGCAATTTACACGGTTAATCACTATCTTTGCGAAAATTTCAATGATGAAATATATCGACAGGGATGTTACCCGGACTTTAGAAAAGTACCTGAAAAATTACCCCGCCGTTGCTTTATTAGGCCCAAGGCAATGTGGTAAGTCTACGTTGGCCAAACATATCACCTCCCGCATTGATCGGTCTGTTTACATCGATCTTGAGCGTATCACCGACAGGAATAAACTGTCTGATCCTGAATTATTCTTTCAATTAAACAGTGACAAGTTGATCTGCCTGGATGAAATTCAGAAATTGCCTGAAATATTCAGTACACTTCGCAGTATCATTGATGAGAATAACAGAAACGGCCAATTTCTTATATTGGGTTCGGCTTCCCGTGATCTGATCAGACAAAGTTCAGAAACCTTGGCCGGGAGAATTGTCTATTTAAATCTAACTCCTTTTTCTTTCCATGAACTCTTCCAAACCAGTCATGTCGGTTTCACAGAGTTTGCTCCATTTCTTATAAAAGGAGGATTTCCCCGAAGTTACCTGGCTAAGGACCTGGACCTGAGTTTTGTGTGGCGAACAAGTTTTATTGAGACTTTTCTGCAAAGGGATCTGCAACAGATGGGATTCAGCATGCCTCCCGAGTCAGCCTTCAGACTCTGGAAGATGTGTGCCCATAGCCAGGGCCAATTACTGAACGCCTCAAAACTGGGTGATTCTATGGGATTAAATCACCAGACTATCCGAAAGTACCTGGATATTTTTCAGGGCACCTTCATGCTCAGATTGTTAACACCATTGTTACCTAATCTTAAGAAGCGATTGGTCAAGTCACCGAAAGTCTATATTCGTGATACAGGGATTTTACTTGCATTGCTAAATCTGAAGACGATGGATGATTTATTGGGTCATCCGGTATTTGGACATGCATGGGAAACCTTTGTGATTGAAAATGTCTTACAAAACATCACGGATTGGGAATTCGGATTTTATCGCACCAGCCATGGAGCAGAGTTGGATCTTGTTCTCCAAAAAGGGGATCAGCGAATTGCTATTGAGTGCAAAGCATCGCAGGCGCCAAAACCTTCGAAAGGATTTTATTATGCCCTCTCAGATCTGGGAATTGAAAAGGGATATGTTGTTTCCCCGATCAATTCACCGGCCTATCCGCTTAATTCACAAACAATGGTTACTTCTCTGGGCGAATTTCTGGAATCATCCCCGCCTTTTCAATAGGAATTGGAAATTGAAGGCAATGATGTGCAATGTTGTGCAATTATTAAAGTTGTATCTTTAAGCTCTATTTTCATGGTATGAGACATTCTCTGGAAAATAAAGTGATTCCCTTTATTCTTGCACTTACACTGGCAGGTTCTGTCGTCACGACTCAACCTCAAACCGCTTCTGATACTGCTGTAATGAATGTGAATCCCAATCCTTTTGTAGACAGCACAAACATCAAGTACTCCCTTGATAAGGGCACGAATATCTCAATCTTGGTCCGCAATCACTTAGGCCAGATTGTCAATGTACTTTATGATGATAAGCAGTCTCCTGGCGAGCACACTCACCAATGGGACGGTACTGATGCGAACGGCAATAAATCCCTAATCCCTGAATTATGCCTGAACTAAGCAACCTGATATATGATCTCGTTTCTCGCGATTTTGAAGAGATCAGAACCATTCGACGCTACCTGCATCAACATCCCGAACTCAGTAAAGAAGAACACGAAACAGCCGACTATATTTGCCAAAAGCTGGACCAATACGGCATCTCATATCAAAAAGGGATAGCAGGTAATGGAATTGTGGGGCTGATCGAAGGGAAAAATCCGAAGAAGAGATGTGTAGCCTTAAGAGCCGACATGGATGCGTTGCCTGTAAAGGAGGAGAATAAAACAGATTACGTTTCACGGGAGCCAGGCAAAATGCATGCTTGTGGACACGATGTTCATATGACCTGCCTGCTTGGCGCAGCCCGGATTCTGTCGGAGCTGAAAGAGCAATTTGAAGGAACAGTGAAGCTCCTTTTCCAGCCGTCGGAGGAAACATATCCAGGAGGAGCGATCGCGATGATCGACGAAGGGATTCTTGAAAATCCGGATGTGCAGGTAGTGATCGGACAACACGTGACACCAAACCTGGATGCAGGAAAAGCCGGATTCAACCCGGGGCCTGACATGGCATCTACCGATGAAATTTTTCTTACTGTAAAAGGGAAAGGCGGACATGCGGCAATACCCAATTTTGTTGTAGATCCGGTTGTGATCGCTGCTCACATCATCCTGGCGCTACAGCAGATTGTTAGTCGTCACGCAGAACCTACGCTCCCTACCGTGATCTCGTTTGGACGGATTGTCGGCGAAGGGCGTACAAACATCATCCCGGATGAAGTGAAGATTGACGGCACTGTCAGAACCTACGACGAAACCTGGAGAAAAGAGATACACAGGAAGATTGAGACCATTGCTTCTTCTATTGCCGTAAGTATGGGTGGAGGTTGTGAAGTGAAAATCTCCAGCGGCTATCCTTACCTGCATAATGAAGAGCAACTGACCACCCAGCTGCAACATCTCGCCGGAGAATATTTGGGAGAAGGGAACGTTGTTAACCTGGAGCGGCGAATGACAGCAGAAGACTTTGCTTATTTCGCCCAGCGTGTTCCGTCCTGCCTATACAGGCTGGGCATTCGCAATGAGGCCAAAGGCATTGATTCCGGTTTGCATTCATCTACATTTGATATCGATGAAACTGCGCTTGAGACCGGCACCGGGCTCTTGGCCTGGTTCGCCATCAACCTGCTGAATGATAAGTAGTTGAAAATTATGAAATACCTTGTTCTGGTCCTCATCCTTCTTTTTACGTCTCACGTCTTACGTCTTACGTCTTACGGGCAAACTGAACCCCCTACCCTCCCCAAACAACTTCCCTTTCAACAACAGGTACAAATCAACCCTCCGGTAGATGAAGCCAGGCTTGCAATGAAATTCTACCAGGCAAAAGATTTCGAGAAATCGGCAGAGCTCTATGAGAAGCTTTACAACAAGAAACCCTCCTCTTTTTACTATATGTATTACTTGCACAGTCTGATCGAGCTGAAAGAATATAAAAAAGCAGAGAAGTTGATCAAAGTCCGTAGAAAAAGTGATTCCCGGGCGGTGAAATACCTGGTTGACCTTGGCTATCTTCACTACCGGGAGGGAAATGCAGAGAAAGCCAGAAAATTATATGATGAAGCAGTGGATAACCTGGAAGCTGATCAGCAGCAGATCTCCGGCCTGGCTAATGCCTTCATCCTTAAAGGAGAGAACAGTTATGCCCTCAGGACATACCTGAATGGCAGGGAGTTGTTGCAAGGTACCTATCCGTTCGGTTTTGAACTGGCCAATATATATCAACGGATGGGCGATTTTCCCAATTTGTTCGAGGAGTACCTCAATTTGCTTGAAGTCAATAAGAGTTACCTGCGTACCGTTCAGGACCGACTTCAAAATATCCTGATAAAAGATCCTGATAATTCCCGGAATGAATTTTTTCGTCAGGCATTGTTAACAAGGGTACAAGGCTCTCCGGATCAATCCGCCTATGCCGACCTGCTCTGGTGGTACTCTATTCAGCAAAAGGATTTCGAGCTGGCACTGATCCAGGCGAAAGCCCTCGATCGTCGAAGGCAGGAACAGGGCAACCGGATCATCCAGCTGGCTCAGCTGGCAGTATCCAACAGACAATATGACGTCGCGCTCAATGCATATAAGTACCTGCAAGGGAAAGGGGAGGCGTATCCTTATTATGACATCAGCAGGATTGAATGGGCAAATACCCGTTTTCTTCACATGACAACGAGCACCAATCCTGTTGAAAACGATCTGACTGAATTGGAAAAGGAGTTTTTGGAAGTACTTGAGTTAACCGGCGAGAACCGTCAATCTGTATCCCTGATGCAAAACCTGGCACACCTGGAGGCTTTCTATCTTGGCAATCCCGATATCGCTACCGATCTGCTCGACAGGGCCATAGCGTTGAAAGATATCGATCCGAAACAGCGGGCATACTGCAAGCTCGAGCTGGCAGATATTCTGCTTTTTTTTGGTGATGTATGGGAAGCTACATTGCTGTATCAGCAAGTATATCAGAATTACAAATATGATGTGTTGGGGCAGACAGCAAAATTCAAGAATACCAGACTCTCATTTTATATTGGTGAGTTCAGCTGGGCAAAAGCTCAGGCGGATATACTCAAAGCAGCTACCGATAAATTGATTGCCAACGATGCCCTGGCCTTATCAATCCTGATCGGTGAGAATTTTGATCCCGACTCCAATACGGTCGCTCTAACTATGTATGCAGAAGCTGATCTGTTGAGTTTCAAGCATGAAGACGAAGAGGCATTACAGTTGTTGGATTCAATACCCACGCTTTTTGGCTACCACCCTATCCTGGATGATATCTTGCTGAAAAAAGCAGAGATCTATGAAAAAAGTGGACGGTTTGAGGTGGCCGACAGCTTGCTGCGAATAATTACGACAACATATCCGGAAGAGGTTCTGGCCGACAAAGCTCTTTTTCTTCGTGCGGT
>JACNKI010000097.1:6169-9753 GCA_014382125.1 Bacteroidota bacterium
GTAAAATCAGCCGTGATCAGATTGAAGAGAAACGATGTTAAGGCACTTGATTGCGACGAAGCGTTTTTCATCAAGGTGGTAAAAACTGCTTTCAACCAACGCCGGAAGATGCTTCGAAACTCCTTGCGCTCGCTGGCTGGATCCGGATTCTCAAGTTGGGATGACCCGGTCATGAGGAAGCGCCCTGAACAGCTTTCCGTGGAAGAGTTTACCCGGCTTACCCGCCTGATACAGTAGGGAACAGCAGAAAATTTCTAATTTTACACCTTAAACTTCCCGGAATGATGGAAAAAGGCCCCCGGAAGAAGAAACTGGTCAGGAGTGGTAAAGAGATAGCCAGAGAGTTATTAGCCCCTCCCAGCTCCAGAAAAGCAAACGGATATTTCATCCTCTTCTTTTTCGTTTGGGCATTTATACTATATGGAAATACGATTCTGAATAAATACGGGGTAGACGACGAATTCGTGACCAATAACGAGACTGTCAGAAAGGGATTGGCTGCTATCCCCGAGATCTTTACCACCCACTATATCAATCAAAAGGGAAACGTAGGTGATAACACGGCTGATTATCGCCCTGTCGTGAAGTTGACCTATGCTCTTGAATACCAGATATTCCAGGGAGAAAATCCCGGCAGAAGCCATGCGATAAATGTTCTGATCTACATCTTTATCACCATTCTTCTCTTCTTTATCCTGAAGCGGATATTGAAGAATTACAACATCCTCTTCCTGTTTTTGATCACAGTCGTTTTTATGACCCACCCGGTCCATACGGAAGTTGTTGCCAGCCTGAAAAACCGCGATGAAATGCTGGCCTTTTTGTGCGGGCTCGGAGCATTATCTCTCTTACTCAGGTATGCGGAGCGAAGAAAGTTGTGGTATGTTCTCCTCGCCCTGCTTGTGTTTTTTACCGGTTATCTCTCTAAAGCTTCGATCCTCCCGTTTGTGCTGATCTATCCTTTGGTCCTCTATTTTTTTACCGATCTCTCCCCGAAAAGATATATTCCCATTTCCATTGCAATGGTCGCGGTAGCTATCATTGCGCAAACCGGACCTGACCTCTTTCTTCCGGCAGGAGAGCGGCTGACCAGCGCAATCGAAAACCCCCTCTATGCTGAAGATGGATTTCTTTACCGGGTTGGCACCGGACTACTTTCGCTGCTTTTTTATATAAAGATTCTGATTTATCCCCATCCACTTCTTTTTTACTATGGGAATGAGATGATTCCCCTGGCCACACCCGGGAACATTTGGGCAATCCTCTCATTCGTGTTGTATGCCGGATTACTCCTGTATGCCAGCTCCACATTTCGCAAGAAACATATACTCTCTTTTGCCATTTTCTGGTATCTGATCTTCATTGCGATGTACTCCAACCTGTTGATTCCTGTGATGGGAATCGTAGGAGAACGTTTCGTTTTTGCTGCGTCTCTCGGATTCTGCATCGTACTGGTTTGGGTTGTATTCAAGATATTCGAGACCGAGCCGAACAGCCTCACCATCGAGTTTGATGCCCGGGCCAAGATTCTTGTTGTGGTGATTCTGATCCTGATCCCTTACGCTGCGCTTACAGTCACCCGCAACCGGGAGTGGCGAAATCTGTTTGATCTCTACAGGAAAGATATCCCTTACCTTGAGAATTCTGCCAAAGCCAATACGCAATATGCCGGATACCTGATGCAAACAACTTTTCGGGATCCGAACTTCATGAAGCATGGCAACGTCAACCAGTTCAAGTTGGATGTCATCAAAAAGCATTTCCATGTGTCATTGGAGATATACCCGGATAACTATCAAACAATGAATGACCTGGGAACCGTTTACCTCTTTCTGGAGAAAGATCCGGACTCGGCCATCATTTACCTGAAACGAGCCATTGCCCTGAATGATCAGTTGGAACCAGCCTGGGTCAATCTCGGTATGGCCTTCCGCGAAATCAAGAAATTCGATAGTGCGGCGTGGTGTTATTCGACGATTTTAAGAAGGAATCCTTCACATATCCGGGCATATTTTGCGCTTGCCAATGTCTATAACGATATGGGATATATCAATCGGGCTATCGATATGAATAATGAGGTGCTGAAAAGCAATCCCAACCTGGATATGCCATTCATCAATATCGGCAACTACCTTTTGCTGACCGGAGATACAGCGATGGCGATCCGGAACTATGAAGAAGCGATCAAGCGTCGCCTTACCTTCGAAGGATGCATACACCTGAGCAATCTATACAAGGGCTTGGGAGATATGCAGAAGTCGGACTACTACCTGCAGCGCTCTTCGGAGGCGCTGAAGCGGAACAAGAGGTAAAAATCCGGTTGTCAAAAAATCGTTACTTTTGTGTAGTAAAGCTGCGAAGATGAATGTGGATACGTTAATCAAACAGATTGAATACGAGTTTGATGACCTGAAATCCGGAATTCTCAAGCCAGACAGTCAGTTCAGGGAGATAGTTGAGTGGAGTTCAGTCAATGCGTTGATCCTGATTGCCATGGTGAAGACAGAATATGATGTAACGATGACAGCAGATGATTTGATCAATTCAAAAACCGTGCAAGATATCTACTCCTTAATTGAGAGTTATGAAGGCAAATAGATGGCTTTTCTGACCATACCCAACATCCGGCTCGCCGGATTGGCAGCCATCGTTCCAAAACGCAGGGAACACAATTCCGATTATTCCTGGATCTCAAAGAAAGAGCGTGAATCTATCATCAAGAGGATCGGTGTGGAGACACGCCGGATAGCTGATAAAGGGGTTACTACAGCCGATCTTTGTGTTGCGGCGACAGAGAAGTTATTGCATGACCTGAAATGGGAGAGGAGTGAAATAGAACTGCTGGTGTTTGTCTCTCAGTCCCACGATTACCTCGTGCCCACGACTGCATGTATCATCCAGGACCGGCTCGGTTTGTCGACATCCTGTATGGCATTCGATATAGGAATGGGTTGTTCCGGATTTTTGTATGGACTATCCTCTGTGGGGAGCATGATGCAGTCGGGGGCGATCAAAAAAGCACTGTTGCTAGCGGGAGATATCTCTACCCTTACAACCACCTACCGAGATAAAAGCACCTATCCGCTCTTTGGCGATGGTGGGTCCGTTACTGCACTTGAATACGATACAACGGCTTCTGCTATGGAGTTCAACTTGCAGACAGATGGGGCCGGATATAAAGCATTGATCATTCAGGATGGAGGAGCGAGAAATGTCATGTCCAGAAAATCGTTCGATATCAAAAAAATCTCCAAAGGCGTCCACCGATCACGACTGCACCTGGAACTGGATGGCATTGAAGTATTTAATTTTAGCCTGCGGGAGGTTGTTCCAAATGTAAAAAGGTTGTTGAAACATACTGGTAAGACAATGGTTGACATCGATTACCTTGTTTTCCACCAGGCTAACCGGTTGATCAACGAAACCCTGCGGAAGATGCTGAAGGTGGATCCAGCCAACGTGCCTTATTCCCTCAGGGAGTATGGAAATACCAGTAGTGCTTCGATTCCTCTGACCATGGTCACTCAACTGAGAGATCAACTGACAACCAAGAAGGTGAAGTTGTTGCTGTCAGCTTTTGGTGT
>JACNKI010000097.1:10000-11378 GCA_014382125.1 Bacteroidota bacterium
ATCCTCATCACCGGCGCTTCAGGTGGTATAGGCAAACAAGCTGCGATCCTTATCAGCCGGACAGGCGGGACGGTATGGATCACCGGGCGGAATGAAAAGCGGTTGAATGAGACATTTTCATTACTGGCTGCGGGAGATCATCACATGAAGGCGGCCGATCTCACAGTGGAAAAGGAGATGGATGGCCTGATATTCGACCTTCCGAAACTGAATGGAATTGTTCATTGTGCCGGTATCGTAGATCCGCTTCCTGTCAAGTTCATTATCCAGGAACATATCGACCGGATGTTTTCCATCAACTACCAAATGCCTGTTAATCTGACCAGCAAACTCCTTCGCAAGAAAAAAGTGCTTGACACAGCTTCAATCCTGTTTATGTCAACCATTGCGACAAAAAATCCCTACTTTGGAGGAGCTCTCTACAGCGGATCGAAAGCAGCTCTGGAAGCTTATTCCAAAACACTTTCACTGGAACTCGCAGGAAAGAAGATTCGCTCTAACTGCCTGATGGCAGGCCTCGTAGACACGCCGATGATCGTCAGCCCCGCTGAAGATACTATGAAGGAGGAGGCACTGGAGAAGTATTTACAACGTTATCCTTTGGGTGTAGGAGAACCGGAAGATGTTGCAGGCGCCATCCTCTATTTCCTCTCCGACGCTTCGAAATGGATCTCCGGAACCACCTTGATTTTGGGAGGAGAATGATACCCACATACTCTATCGTCGTCCCTGTCTATAACAGTGAGAAATCCCTGAGCGAATTATTTTCTGGCATCCGGGATCTCTTTGCCACCATGAAACAGAAATTCGAGGTCATTTTTGTTGACGATGGATCGGAAGATCAAAGCTGGCAGGTTTTAGAGGAATTGAAGGCTGCCTTTCCCGATTGGATTACCGCGATCAGGCTTACAAAAAATTTTGGTCAGCATAATGCAACATACTGTGGTTTCAAGTTCGCGAAAGGAGCACAGATCATCACCATCGATGATGATCTGCAGGTCCTCCCTGCAGAGATCATCAAACTGATTGAAACCGGGAGAAAAACAAACCATGACCTTGTTTACGGCTATTTTAGAAAAAAAGAACATTCAATACTCAGAAATACAGGAAGCAAGGCTGTGAAAAAGGCATCCCGGATGTTCCGTGGAACAGCCGGAGAAAGCTCCTCATTCCGTTTAGTAAGTCGTGACCTTGTTGACAAGATACTTTCGCATAATACCTATTTCGTATTTATCGACGAGATCCTGCAATCTTATACGGAGAAGATCACATTTGTGGAAGTCAGGCACCTTCCCAGGAAATATAAAACATCGAATTATTCCTTCGGAAAACTATTCAGGATGGTCGGCAAGAGCCTGATCTTTCATTCAATCCAGAA
>JACNKI010000097.1:11520-16628 GCA_014382125.1 Bacteroidota bacterium
AAGAAGAAGATATCGAACTGGTTCGGCAATGGAGAAATCACCCTTCTGTAGTCAGCAATTTTGAATACCGGGAATATATCACCCCCGAAATGCAACATGTATGGTTTAAAACAATCAATAATCTCAATAACCTCTATTTTATTGTTCAATATAAAAGTGAAAAGATTGGCGTGGTGAATGCCAGGAACATTGACTGCGAAAATCGAACTTGCGAAAGCGGGATCTTTTTCCCGGAAGGGAAGTACTCAAAAACATTCATCCCGGCTATTGTCGCCATCATGACTATGGAATTTGGATTTCGACTTTTCGGAGCGTTCAAAGGGTATGCCCGGGTATTAAAAACGAACAAGGCGGTTCAGAACATGATCCGCTCGACTGGATATGAACGTTGCGATGGACAGGAAGATGTTGAGAACCAGCTGTATGAGATCACACGAGAAAAATTCCTCAAAAAAGCCGGAAAACTCATTCGTGCGATGTATACAGTTACCGGCAATGAAGAGGGAATGACGTTAACGATCTTCAGGGAAGACTTTACTAATGAGATTGTCATGAAATGGGAAGAGATTGGCAAAAAGCACGCTGACGTGATACGGGTTGAAGAGGGGGAAGAAGGAAGAATCTATCACCTGAAATAGAAATCTTTTTAACTTCGCTTCTTATGAACATTCCTTTCAACAAACCCTATATCCCCCTCTCCTCACTGAAGTACCAGATACTGGCGGCATTATCGGGTACGATTGCAGGGAATGGAAAATATACCCGGTTGTGCCATCGATTTTTTGAAGAGCAGTTCGGCTTCCCGAAAGTGTTACTGACAACATCCTGCACAGATGCTCTTGAGATGGCTGCTATCCTTTGTGATATTCAACCCGGGGATGAGGTGATCCTGCCCTCCTTTTCATTTATGTCAACGGCAAATGCTTTTCTGCTTCGAGGAGCAAACGTGGTATTTGCCGATACCCTGGAGGATGTTCCCAACATCGATCCAGCTCAGATCGAACGACTCATTACCCCAAAAACCAGAGTTATCGTGGTGCCCCATTACAGCGGTTTGGCTTGTGAAATGGACCGGATCATGGAGCTGGCAGAGCAGCATAACCTGCTGGTTGTTGAAGACGCTGCACATGCGGTTCAATCCTATTACAAAGATGAACCGCTTGGATCGATCGGCCATCTGGGTACGTTTTCCTTTCACGAAACAAAAAACATCATCTCAGGAGAAGGAGGGATGTTAGCTGTTAACCATGAACCTTTCCTGGATCGGGCTGAGATCATTTGGGAGAAGGGAACCAACCGTGCGGCATTTCACCGCGGTGAGGTAGACAAATACGAATGGATCGATATCGGCTCCTCATTTCTCCCTTCCGATGCTATAGCCGCTTTGCTCTATACTCAGATCAAACGGTTCCGGAAGATCCAGCGCCGGCGAAAATGGATCTGGTGGGAGTATCACGAACAACTTGCTCCGCTTGAAGAGAGAGGTTCTCTAAAGCGGCCGGTGATCCCTGAACATGCCACGGTAAACGGGAATATGTTCTTCATCACACTTCCCAATCGTTCGCAACGTGATGCCTTGCTCGATCACCTCAGGAAAGCAGGAATTCAAGCTCTCTTTCACTATTTCCCACTTCATACCAGTCCCTACTTCAAAGACAAATATAATGGCCCGGAGTTGCCGAACACACAACGCTTCTCAGATACCATCCTCAGGCTTCCATTTTATCACAGCCTGAAGAAGAGGGAGATAAAATACATCGTAAAAAAAATCAGCGATTTCTTCACCCCCCCCCAAACTCCCTGAAGGAGAGTACCCCTAAATCCCCTGAAGGGGACTTACTCCCTCCCATTCAAGGGGAGGGTCGGGGAGGGGTCATTTCTTCCACACCGGCAACCTGCCCGGCGTCACCGGAGCCCCTATGGCTTCAGCCGCGGCCTCCAGTTTGGGTAGCTCTACTTCACCGATCTCTTTGATCCGGTCATATACCGGAGGGAACTCCACTTCAAGAATGGCATAGGCATCCTTTTGCGTCTGCGTCGGATCTCCTGTAGTTCCCCACGAAGCCCAGGTTATTTTGCCCAACCGGTTGTTCAAAGGAACCGGTGCAGGCGGATTCTCTTCATCACTGGGCTTGTTCGTACGACGGTTAAACTTCACATTGAGGATCTCATCCAACTCGAGTTGCATTTTATGGGCTTCACCAATTAGTTCGGGTGAAGCACCAGGTGTATTGTGAAGTGCATGAAGGACAGCCGTGATTCGCTTTTTCAGCTCTTCAGCATAGGATTCTGTTCCTCTCATCACTCGCGAGATCTCTCCAACCTGCTTGTGAAAAGCTACCATCGCGGCACGATCGGCAGAAGGCAGTGTCGTGTTTTCCAATGGCACGACATTGAACTCAACCGGTCCTGCGAGATGTGTTGTCTCCCCGCCCGATGTGATCGACAGAGAGATCGTATAGGTCCCGGGCATGGCCAGCACACCACTCCCATTGTCTTTCGTTGGATTGTATTTGCTGTTATCCCGTACCGGCCGTGTAGATTGATACCTCAGATTCCAGCTTGTGCGGCTGATCCCTTTTTTTGCTGATTTCCGGATCGTCCTGACTGGATTTCCATCGGCATCTGTGATGGTGAATGTGAGATAAGGCTTAACTTCGTTTTTCTCCTCACGCATCTCTGCTTCAGAGAGTTGTGGGACAGGTTCGCCTTTTTTAAATAGCTTCTTCTCGTTCTCTTTCCGAAGCTGTTTTTTGGTTTTTGGGACTTCCTTGACATAATACGTGAAGATGGCTCCGAAATCAGGATTTTTAGCAACATAAACAGTAGATCCCTGCCCGTATTTCCCACGTGTGGCATGGTACATCAATGCATCTTTTACAGGAAAGATATATCCTGCAGAGTCAAGCATCTCTTTATTCAGGTCTCGCAGGGGTGAGTAGTCATCCAGGATGTAAAATCCACGTCCGAAAGTAGCCAGCACCAGGTCGCTTTCCCGTTGCTGGATAGCGACATCTTTTACTGAAATCGTAGGGATCCCCGACTTCAGCCGGATCCAGTTGATGCCACCGTCAACAGTAAAGAAGACGCCAAACTCGGTTCCCGCAAAAAGCAGCTCGGGATTGATAAAATCTTCCTGGATGGAGTGGATGGTGTTATTTTCCGGGAGGTTTCCGGCGATAGAGGTCCAGGTTTTTCCGTTGTCTGTGCTTTTTAAAATGTAGGGTTTGAAGTCATCACGAAGGATATTATCAAAAGAGGCATAGACTTTGTCCTTATCAAATTTGGAGGCAAGAATATCACTCACATATGTGTATTCAGGGATTCCGGGGAACTCTTCGATTTTGGTCCAGTGCTTCCCTGCATCTTCCGTGACCTGGATCAGCCCGTCATCTGTTCCTATATAGAGAAGATCTTCTTTCACCGGCGATTCCTCCAGGCAGACAATCTCCCCATACAAAGAGGTTGAGACATCTTTTCTTACGGCATCCGAGCTCCAGAATTTATCCATCACCGGCCAGGTGTCCCGGTCGATCTGAGCAGTCAGGTCATCACTGATCACCTCCCAGGTGTTTCCGCGATCGTCACTGCGAAAGACTTTGTTGGCAGCGCAGTAAAGGCGGGTGTGGGAATGGGGGCTAATGATCAAAGGCGTATTCCAGTTCCATTTGTAACTATCCTCTCCCTGCCGGGGTTCCGGGCGGATATCAATCGCCTCCTTACTCTTTCGGTCATACCGGGCCATGTGTCCATATTGGGATTCGGAATAAACAATATTTGGATCTACCGGGTCGATCTGCGACCAGAAACCATCACCGCCCTTGGTGACAAACCAATCAGAGCTTAAAACCCCGCTACGGCTGGTATTCCGGGAAGGCCCTCCCATGCTGGCATTGTCCTGTGTGCCACCATAAACATAGTAGAAAGGTTCGGAATTATCAACCTGTACCCGGTAAAACTGGGTGACAGGCAGGTTGGATTTAAACTGATACTCCTTCCCTCCATCAAACGTCTCATAGATCCCGCCGTCTCCACCGATCAGGAAGTGATCAGTATCATCCGGATCTACCCAAAAAGCATGGTCATCCACGTGCCTGCTGTTATTACTGATCCGCTTCCAGGTTTTCCCGGCATCTTCAGTATAACGAGAGATCGTTTCAACAGAATAAACCTTATCAACATCCTTCGGATCGCAGAAGATCTCACTGTAGTATTGTGCTGATGAGGAGTGATCGCTCATCTTTTTCCAGGAAGCACCCCTATCGGTACTCCGGAAGAAACCCCCGGCATCTTCAGCGGCTTCAATGATCACATACAACACATCGGGATCAACAGGCGAGATCGCAAGTCCCATGCCTCCCTTATGTGCTGAAGGAATCCCCTTCTTAAGTTTTTTCCAGCTCTCTCCGGCGTCGGCCGACTTATAAATGGCCGATTCGGGTCCTCCACCAATCTTGGTATGTACATGACGCCGGCGTTGCTCCGCAGTGGCATAGAGGACATCCGGATTACGTGGGTCCATAACTACGCTGTTGATCCCCGTGTGTTCACTCACCTCCAATACCTTATTCCAGGTTTTTCCTCCATCGGTGGTTTTGTATAATCCGCGATCGCCACCCGGTCCCCACACCGAACCCTCTGCAGCCACATAAACGATGTCTGAATTTCGTGGATCGATGGCAATCATTCCAATTTGCCTCGACTCTTTCAATCCCATATTCTTCCAGCTCTTCCCTCCGTCAATCGATTTATACACACCATCACCATAACCCAGCGCCCGCTGGTGGTTGTTCTCACCGGTCCCGGCCCAAACAACATTTGTATTGCCCGGATCGATAGTTATACAACCGATCGCGTAAGCGCCGTAGTTGTCGAAGATGGGTTTGAAGGTAGTCCCGTTGTTGACGGTCTTCCATATATTCCCTGAAGCTACGGCCACATACCATTCACTGTGATTTTCAGGATTCACGGCAAAGTCGGAAATCCGGCCGGAAGCATAGGCAGGCCCGATACTTCTCCATTTCAATCCGCTTACCAGGCCGGAGTTCATCACCGAATCCTTCTTGATCTCTTTGTTGTCTTCTTTTCCTTTTTTCTTCTCTTTCCCC